>CAINDT010000364.1 GCA_903847495.1 uncultured Actinomycetes bacterium | reverse complement strand
TCGAGCGTGGCGACCGGGTGGATCGTCAGCTCGGCCAGCACCTCGGCCGGGACGTCCTCGAGGTCGCCCTCGTTGCGCTTGGGGATGATCACGTCGGTGATGCCCGCGCGGTGCGCGGCCAGGACCTTCTGCTTGATGCCGCCGACGGGCAGCACGCGGCCGCGCAGGGTGACCTCGCCGGTCATCGCGACGTTCGGCCGGATATGGCGCCCCGTCAGGAGCGATACGACGGCGGTGCTCATCGTGACGCCCGCGGACGGGCCGTCCTTCGGCACCGCGCCGGCGGGCACGTGCAGGTGGAACTGGCGCTCGTCGAACTGGCGGCTGTCGATGCCGTAGTGCGCCGCGTTGGCACGTACGTGGCTGAGAGCGATCGTGGCCGACTCGCGCATCACATCGCCGAGCTGTCCCGTCAGCGTCGGGCCGCCCGTGCCGGGATGGCTCGAGGCCTCGACGAACAGGACATCACCGCCGACGCTCGTGACGGCCAGACCGGTGGCGACGCCGGCGACACCGGTGCGCTCCGCGACCTCGTCGTGGAACTTGGCGCGGCCGAGATCCTCATCGACCTGCTCGATCCCGATCGCGATCGGGGCGGTCGCCTCGCCGGCGGCGAGGCGCGTGGCGGCCTTGCGCAGCAACGTCCCGAGCGTGCGCTCGAGCGTGCGGACGCCGGCTTCGCGCGTGTGCTCGCGGATCACCTTGCGGATTGCCTCCTCCGAGACCGTCGCCTCGTCCTCGAGCAGGCCGTTGCGGGTGCGCTGCCGCGGCACGAGGTAGCCGGACGCGATCGCGACCTTCTCGTCGTCGGTGTACCCGTCGAGGTCGAGCACCTCGAGGCGGTCGTACAGCGCGTACGGGATCTGGTCGGCCATGTTGGCCGTGGCGATGAACAGCACCTGGGACAGATCGACCTCGACGTCGAGGTAGTGGTCGCGGAACGTCGAGTTCTGTGCGGGGTCGAGGACTTCGAGCAGCGCGGCCGCCGGGTCGCCGCGGAAGTCCGCGCCGAGCTTGTCGACCTCGTCGAGCAGGATCACGGGGTTCATCGTGCCGGCGTCCCGCAAGGCGCGCACGAAGCGGCCCGGCATCGCGCCGACGTAGGTGCGACGGTGGCCGCGGATCTCGGCCTCGTCGCGGACGCCGCCGAGGGAGACGCGGACGAACTCGCGGCCGAGGGCGCGTGCGATCGACTCGCCGAGTGAGGTCTTGCCGACGCCGGGCGGCCCGACCAGCGCGAGGATCACGCCGCTCTTGCCGTCCTCGATGTCGCGCTCCTTGCGGAACTTGCGCACCGCGAGGTACTCGACGATGCGCTCCTTGACGTCGTCGAGACCGGCGTGGTCGGCGTCGAGGATCGCGCGGGCGCCCTTGACGTCGCCGGACTCCTCGGTGTACGCGCCCCACGGCAGCTCGAGCAGCGTGTCGAGGTAGGTGCGGATGGTGGACGACTCGGGGCCCTGTGCGCCGGCCTCGAGGCGGTCGAGTTCGCGCGTCGCCTCCTTGCGCGCCTCGTCGCTCAGCTTGGATTCGTCGATCTTGGTGCGGTAGCGGGCGATCTCGTCGCCCTCCTCGCCCTCGAGCTCGCCGAGCTCCTTGCGGATCGCATCGAGCTGGCGGCGCAGCAGGAACTCGCGCTGCGACTTCTCCATGCCCTCGTTGACGTCCTCGCGGATGCGCTCGCGCACGGCGATCTCGGCGAGCACGTCGCGCAGCCAGGCGGTCACCTTGGTGAGGCGCTCAGCGACGTCGATCGTCTCGAGCAGCTCGAGCTTGCGCTCGTAGGAGAGGTCGGGCGAGAAGCCCGCGGTGTCGGCGAGCGCGCCGGGCTCGTCGACCTGGCGGAGCATGGCGATGACCGGACGGTTGCCGCGCGCCTCGAGGATCTCCTCGACGACGGCGCGGTACTCGCGCGCCAGCTCCTGGATCGTCTCGTCGGGGTTCTCGGGGTCGGGCCGCTCGGTCACCTCGATGCGCAGCGCGCCGCCGGCCGCCTCGGCTCGGCCGAGTTCGGCGCGGTGGAGGGCGCGCAGGGTGACGCCGCGGCTGCCGCCGGGCAGCATCGCCGGCTCGCCTTCGAGCACGGCGATCACGCCGATGCGGGCGAAGCGGCCATCGACGCGGGGCACGAGCACGACCTTGCGGTCGTCGCCGACCTCATCGACGGCGGCGTTGGCCTCGGGCGACGCGAGATCGACGCTCAGCGCCATGCCGGGCAGGACGAGGGCGTCCTCGAGCGGGATCAGGGGCAGGCTCTGCGGGGTCAGTTCAGGGGTATCGGGGGTTTCTGGGGTATCGGACACAACGGCTCCTCATGGTGACGGACAGGTGGATTCAGGGAACTATCTGCTACTGAGAGACTCAACGTTTCTCAGCCTATCGCTATTCCCCCGGCATCAGCCGATCGGTGCCGCAGACGACGGCAAACCCGCTTCCGGGACACCGCAGCGCCGTCCGCATCCGGACCTTCTGCGCACCCCGTTCATCCGCCCCCCTTGCATTTGCGAACCGGTACCCACAGAATCATCTTCCCGGCGATGAGTTCCTCCCAGCCGGGGCACTGAGGAGAGCACCTATGGGCATCGTGATCGAGAACGACTTCGACGTCGCCGCAACGCCGGACGACACCTACGCGCTGATGACCGACGTCGAGCGCGTCGCGCCCTGCATTCCTGGCGCGACGATCACCGGCAAGCGTGACGACGGTGGCTTCGACGCCCTCGTGACGATGAAGATGGGTCCGATGAGCCTCACGTACAAGGGCGTCATCGAGATCGTCGAGCAGGACGACGCCGCCAAGACGGCCGTGATGCGCGCGAAGGCGACCGAGGCCAAGGGCCAGGGCACCGCGCAGGCCACGCTCACGATGGATATCAGCGACGCGGGCGGCGGTAAGACCAACGTGAAGGTCGGCTCCGACATTCTGGTGACGGGCCGCGTCGCCCAGATGGGTCGCGGCATCATGACGGACGTCGCCGGCAAGATGATCGGCGAGATGGCCAAGGCGATGGAGGCGACGCTCGTCGCCGGCGCCGAGGCCAAGGCACGCGGCGAGGCGCCGCCGGAGTCGGTTGCGGCTGAGGCGCCGAGCGCCGTCGGCATCGCAGCCGACATCACGAAGGGCAAGATCAAGGGCCTCTTCGGCGGCAACAAGGACTGAGCACGGAAGATCGACCCGGTGCCCCGCCGGGGCGCTGGTCATGAAAGGGGAGAAGGGTGCTGCCAAGCACGTTCGAATATGTCGCACCGACCTCGCTCGACGAGGCCGTGCAGGCGCTCGCGGCGGGAGCCGGCGACGCCAAGATCATGGCCGGGGGCCAGAGCCTCCTGCCGATGATGAAGCTCCGGCTCGCGAGCCCGGGCACGATCATCGACCTCAACGGGATCGCGGGCCTCGACACGCTCGAGGAGGCCGACGGCATGCTGCGCATCGGCGCACTCGTCCGTCACAGCGATCTGGAGAAGTCCGAGCTGGTCGCTGAGCGCTATCCGATCATCCATGACGCCGCGTTGCACGTGGCCGATCCGCTGATCCGCAACCGCGGCACGTTCTGCGGGTCGCTTGCGCACGGCGATCCGGCCGGCGACTGGGCGACCGTCGCGGCCACGCTGGGTGCCGAGCTGCACGCCGTCGGCCCGAACGGTGCCGTCGTGCACAGCGCGCACGACTTCCAGACGTCGATGTTCGAGACGCAGCTGGGCATGGACCAGATCCTCGTCGAGGCGCGGATTCCCGCGCCCAAGGCGAGCCAGGGCTCTGCGTACCTGAAGGTCGAGCGCAAGGTCGGCGACTACGCCGCCGCCGCGGTCGGCGTGATGGTGGTGCTCGACGGCTCCACGATCACGGAGGCCTCGATCGGCCTGACCAACGTCGGCCCGCTGACGATCCACGCTGCGGATGCCGCGGCGTCGCTGATCGGCAAGTCGATCGATGACGCTGCTGCGCTCGAGGAGGCCGGCCGCCTGGCGGCTGAGGTGTCCGAGCCGAGCAGCGATCTGCGCGGACCGGAGGAGTACAAGCGGGATCTCGTGCGCGTGCTGACGAAGCGCGCGCTCCGCACGGCGGGCGCTCGCGCCCAGGGCAAGGAGGCGTGATGAGCGACAAGGTTGTTGTCACCACCACCGTGAACGGGGAGGAGTGCGAGGCGATGGTCGAGCCGCGCACGCTGCTCGTCCACATGATTCGCGAGAGCCTGCACCTGACGGGCACGCACATCGGCTGCGACACCACGTCGTGCGGCGCCTGCACGGTGCTGCTCGACGGCAAGCCGGTCAAGTCGTGCACGGTGCTCGCCGTGCAGGCGAACGGTCGCGAGGTCCTGACCGTCGAGGGTCTCGAGGCCGCGGACGGCCTGTCTCCGGTGCAGGAGGGCTTCAAGGAGGAGCATGGGCTCCACTGCGGCTACTGCACGCCGGGCATGATGATGACCGTCACGGCTCTGCTCGAGGAGAACCCGCATCCGTCCGAGGACGAGATTCGCAAGGCCATCAGCGGCAACCTGTGCCGCTGCACCGGCTACGTCAACATCATCAAGGCCGTGCACTACGCGGCCCGCAAGCGGGAAGGGGCGGCAGCATGAGCGCGCCGACTGTCAGCACTGTCGACGGCGCGATCGGGCAGTCCCCGAAGCGCGTCGAGGACGATCGTTTCATCCGCGGCAAGGGCAATTACGTCGATGACGTCCAGCTGCCCGGCATGCTGCATATGGCGATCTACCGGTCGCCGTTCGCCCACGCCAAGATCAACTCGATCGACTGCTCCCGCGCCATGGAGATGCCGGGCGTCGTCGCGTGCGTGACGGGCGACATGCTGGCCGATCACGGCCTCGCGTGGATGCCGACCCTGGCCGGCGACACGCAGGCCGTCCTGGCGACGGACAAGGTCCGCTTCCAGGGCCAGGAGGTCGTCTGCGTGATCGCCAAGACGCAGTACCAGGCCGAGGACGCGCTCGAGGGCATCGACGTGGATTACGACCCGCTGCCGGTGATCACGGACCCGAAGAAGGCGCTCGACGCTGACGCGCCGATCATCCGCTCGGACCTCGAGGGCAAGACCGACAACCACATCTTCACGTGGGAGTCGGGCGACGCCGACGCGACGGATCGTGTCTTCGCAGACGCCGACATCGTCGTCAAGCTCGACACGCTCTATCCGCGCATCCACCCGGCGCCGATGGAGACCTGCGGCGCGGTCGCCGATTACAACAAGGCGACCGGGAAGATGACGATCTACCTGACGAGTCAGGCCCCGCACGCGCACCGCACGCTGTTCGCGCTGGTGGCGGGTCTGCCCGAGCAGAAGATCCGCATCATCTCGCCGGACGTCGGTGGTGGTTTCGGCAACAAGGTGCCGATCTACCCCGGCTACGTCGTCGCCACCGCGGCGTCGCTCCTGATCGGCAAGCCGGTCAAGTGGATCGAGAGCCGCACCGAGAACCTGATGTCGACGGGCTTCGCCCGCGACTACCACATGGAGGGCGAGATCGCGGCCACGAAGGACGGCAAGATGCTCGCCGTTCGCGCCAACGTCCTCGCCGACCACGGTGCCTTCAACGCGCAGGCGCAGCCGTCGAAGTGGCCGGCCGGCTTCTTCAACATCGCCACGGGGTCGTACGACTTCCAGGCGGCGCACTGCAAGGTCGACGGCGTCTACACGAACAAGGCTCCGGGCGGCATTGCCTACCGCTGCTCGTTCCGTGTCACCGAGGCCGCGTACCTGATCGAGCGTCTGGTGGAGAACCTCGCCCTCGAGACGGGCATCGACGCAGCTGAGCTGCGCCGGCGGAACTTCATCCAGCCGGATCAGTTCCCGTACAAGAGCCCGATGGGCTGGGAGTACGACTCGGGCGACTACGAGAAGGCGCTGGACATCGCGCTCGATCTGGTCGGTTACGACGAGCTCCGCAAGGAGCAGGCCGAGAAGCGTGCCAAGGGCGAGATCATGGGCATCGGCTTCTCGTCGTTCACCGAGATCGTCGGTGCCGGCATGTCGAAGATCTGCGATATCGCGGGTCTCGCCATGATCGACTCGGCGGAGCTCCGCATCCACCCGACCGGCAAGGGCGTGCTCAAGCTCGGCGTCCAGTCGCAGGGCCAGGGGCACGAGACGACGTTCGCGCAGATCGTGGCGAACGAGCTCGGCATCCCGTACACGGACATCGCCGTCGAGCACGGCGATACGGACCACACGCCGTACGG
>CAINDT010000363.1 GCA_903847495.1 uncultured Actinomycetes bacterium | reverse complement strand
TGCTTGGCTGCGTCGTCGGGCAAGGACGCCTGCAGGCGCTGGACGCCGACCCGCTCGGCCCGCGCGTGGGCCACGCGCTCGTCGACGCCCGCATCGTGGTGGACGAGCCGTGGCGCGGGGGCGGGTATGGGCGCATGGCACTCGGTCGCGTGCTGGGACACGGAGGAGGGCCGGTGCTGCTGCGCATCGAGGCCAGCGAGGGGCCCGCGCGTGGCAGCATCCTGCGCGCTTCGGGAGGGCTGCAGCGCCCACGCGCTCCGAGTCGCGGCTTCGACGAGCGCGCCTGGCTGGCGCGGCAGGGAGTGCACGCGGTGCTACGTCTGAAGGAGTTCGAGGTGATCGGCGCGCGTGGCGGTGTCTGGGGCATCAGCGACCGGCTACGTCAACGCGCCCTGGCGGCGATATCCCAGGCCGGCACTGGTGACGCGGTGCAGGTCGACGTCGGGCTGGCCTTTGGCGGGAGCGCGGGCATGAGCCAGCCGGCCGTAGAGGCGTTCCGCGCGTCCGGACTGGCGCATCTGCTCGCCGTGAGCGGGGGCAACGTGGCGCTCTTGGTCGTGATGGTGGTGGTGCTTGTGTGGCTCGTCGGCGGCACGCGCCGCCACGCGCTCTGGATCGCCCTCGGTGTGATCGTCATGTACATCGGTGTCGTCGGTCTCTCACCGAGCGTCGTCCGCGCGGGAATCGCCGGGCTGATCGGGTGCCTGGTCTGGCTGCTGGGGCGGCCGCGCGACGCGTGGCGGGCGCTGGGGCTGGGATTGGGCCTGCTGCTGGCGTGGAATCCCCACGCGATTCTCGACCCAGGCCTGCAGCTCTCGTTTGCGGCCGTGGCGGGAATTCTGCTTGTGGTGCCGCGCGTGCGGCCGTGGGCCCAAGCGAGCGGCGTACCCGAGCTGCTCGTCGGCGCCGTTGCCGTCACGACGGCGGCGACGCTGGCAACGGCGCCGATCTCCTGGTGGCACTTCGGTCGCGCGACGATCCTCGCCGCGATTCCCGCCAACCTCCTCGCCGCGCCCGCCGTCCCGCTCGCGCTTTGGAGCGCCCTGCTCGCCACGGTCGTGACGCCGGTCGCACCGGCAGCCGGTGCGGGCCTGGCCTGGTGCTCGCAATGGCCCGCGGCGTGGATCCTGCGTTGCGCGTGGATTGGGGCCGCACTCGCCGAGCGCACGCCGGCGTGGCTGCTGCCACTGCTCCTTGCCGCTGGCGCAACAGGCCTCGCCGTGCGACGCCGGCACTAGGATGGAGCCATGTCCGAGTCGGCACTTGCTTCCGTCTACCTCCTTGGCGGCACCGACCGCGGCAAGGTGCGGCGTGCGCTGGAGCGCCTCAAGGAGCGTTTCGATGCCGACGCGATCGAGCACTTCGACGCCTCAGCGTGCGATCCCGGCGATGTCGTCAACGCCTGCCTGCAACAGGGGCTGTTCGTCGATCAACGGCTCGTGATCGTCGAGGGGTGCGACGCGTGGGTCAAGCCGCGTCGTGCCGGCCGGCTCGATCCCCTCGTCGCCTACGTGGAGCAGGCGAGTCCCTCCACGACACTCGCGATCGTGATCGACGCACCGGCCGATCCGAAGAAGCCCGTCTGGCCGAAGGACGATCCGCTCTTCAAGGCGATCGCCAAAGCAGGCGGCAAGAACGCGATCCTCCTGTTCGAGGCACCCAAGAGCGCGGTCTTCGCCCGCCAGGAGGCCGAGCGTATGGGGGTTCGGCTCGATCCCGAGGCGATGATGCGCTTCACCGAGCTGGTGGGCGATCATCCCGAGGAGATCACCGGCGAGTTCGAGAAGCTCTCCACGTTCGCGAACGGTGAGCCGATCGACGTCTCCGTGGTGGAGACCATGGTCGCGGCGCGTCACGACGACGCGCCGTGGGCACTGCTCGATGCCATCACGCAGCGCGATCGCCGCAACGCCGTGCGTGAACTGACCAAGCTCTTCGCCGGCGACGTCGAGCCGCACCGCGTGCTGCCGCAGATCACCCGCCACGTCGAGCTCGTCCGCCGTACGGTGGAACTGGCCGAGGAGGGACGTCCCAGCAAGGAGCAGTTGGCCAAGCAGCTCGGCGTCGCACCCTTTCGCGCGCAGAAGATGCTGGTCGCCGTTGGGCACTGGACACCGAGCGACGCCAGCCGGGCGATGAGCCGCATGCACGAGGCCGACGCCGCCATGAAGGGCATGTCCCGGATGCCCCCGAGTCTTGTGTTGGAACGGGCCCTGGCCGAGTCGCTGTAGTCTGTCCCGGTCCGGCGACGTGGCCGAGTGGCTAGGCAGCGGCCTGCAAAGCCGTCCACACCAGTTCGATTCTGGTCGTCGCCTCTCGCACCCCGGAGACCCCAGCGGTCTCCGGGAATGCGCTCATCTCGAGGAGCCCGGCATGCAGTCGCACGACACCCAGAGCACGCGCCGGTGAATCCGTACGCCGAAGAGCAGGTCGCCGGTCGACGCGTCGTACTCGATCGGCTCGACCGTGACGGAGCCGCGCTGGCCGAGTTGCTGCGTGACCGCGGGGCAGACGTCTGGATCGCCGACCACGCCCCCGATGTCGACGTGCCGGCGGGCGTGACGCTCGTGCACGAACGTGCGGCTGCCGCGCAGCGGGCCGACCTGCTGCTGGTGGACTGCTGGACAGCGGAGACTGCGGCCCACGTCGTGCAGGCGCGGGAACGAGGCATCCCCGTGGGTTGCCTGGCAGATCTCGTCCTGCACGAGTGGCCGACGCCCGTGATCGGCGTGACGGGGACGGCGGGCAAGACGATGACGACCCGGCTGATCGCCCATCTTGTCGAGGCAGCGGGCTGGGATGTGCTCGTGCCGCCGCTGGGGCGTGCCGAGAACGCCTGGCCGAGTGCTGACACGCTCGCCGACCTGACGGCCGGGCGTACGCCCGACGTGCTGGTCGTCGAACTCACGAGTACGCACCTCGCCTACATGTCCGCCAGTCCCAGCATCGCTGCTGTCACGACGCTGGGCGTCGATCACGCCGAACTGCATGGGGGAGAAGGGCGCTACATCGCCAGCAAGCAGCGGATTCTGATCTACCAGCAGCCCGGCGATTGCGCGATCCTGCCGCACGGTGCCGATGCGCTTGTGCCCCGCGAGGGCGTACGGGTGCTCCGCTTCGATGCCTCTGAGCCAATGGCGCAGGCGAGTCGCGTGGCGCCGCACCATCGGTCGAACGTCGCGTGCGCCGTCACCGTGGTGCGCGACGCGCTCGGCGTGGACGTGGACCAGGAGGACATCGACTCCTTCGACGCGCCGAGTTGGCGCGGAGAGTGCGTTGGTCGAACCGGTGACGTCGCGGTGTTCCATGACGGCATGGCTGCGACACCTGCCAAGGCCTCGGCGTTCGTCCGCTCGCTCCCCGATCGCTCGTCGGTGCTGATCGTCGGTGGGCTCGTGGAGATGGACAACGGCCCCGTGCATGCCTCGTCAACCGAACAGCGCCAGCTGCGCGAGGCCTGTGTCGAGATCAGTCGCGCCGCGCAGTGCGTGGTCCTGATCGGACCCGCCGCAGCGCAGGTTGCACCGCTGCTCGCTCAGGCCGGTGCTCTCGACGTGCGAATCGGTCCTGATCTGCACTGGGCCGCCGGCGAAGCCATGCGCGAGGCGGATGGCGCTGCGCAGATCGCCTGGGTGCCGGCCTTCCCCGTCGAGTTGCAGGACCGTGAGCGGTTCGCCGAGTTGATCGGTCGAGCCGCGGTCTCCGCCGGGCGCGACTGGGCTCCCACGCCACGCCCTGCGAATTGATTGTCATGCGACCGATCGTGGTCTACGACGACACGTGCGGGATGTGCCGCAACAGCGTGCGCTGGGTGCGGCGCCTCGACTGGCTGCGTCGCCTCGACGACCTCGGCTATTCGATTGCGGTGGAGCGGTATCCCGAGATCGGACGCGGACACCTGGGCGACGGCCTCCGCGTGCGCTATCCCGATGGCAGCGTCGCGCTCGGTGTCGACGCGGTCAGGGCGATCGCCATCCGCACGCCGCTGGGCGCGCTGGGCGCGTGGACGCTCTATCTCCCGGGATTGCACGGTCTCGGGGCGCGCGGGTACGCGCAGCTCGCGAAGCGTCGGCGGCCCGAGGGCACGGCCTGTCCGCTACCGGCTCGCTACGACTGCGGCTCGGTGTAGGCGATCACGTACGCCTTGCGGACGGTCTCGGCGATGTCCCACTCACCAACCCAGTTCTCCGGCGTGGCGATCACAGCTCCCGGAACGAGCACCGTCTCCGCTCCGTCTTCGTCGCGGAGCACGCCACGTCCCTTGAGCACGGTGAAGATCTCGCGGTAGCCATCACGGCGTGCGGCGAACGCACCCGGTGTGCACTCCCAGATGCCGGCCTGGCTGTGGGCATCCTCATGGAGGACCTTCACGGACTCGGCAGGCTCGCCCCGCGTCGCGTTCGGCTTGGGACCGACGACGTCGAGTTCGAGGGCAAGCGGATCGTTGAAGCTGGCGGCGTTCGGGGCCATCGTGGACTCCTCCATCGGGAACAGACGGAGTCTGCCACGCCGACGGCTAGGCTGCACCTATGGATGACCCGCTGAAGGACCACGAGAACTCGCCCCTCGACGATGCAATCGGCCTGTCCTATGTAGGCCGTGAGGGCGATGACATCGTCATGCGCCTCGATCCGACGCACGCCGCGCTCGGCTACGTCGAACCCCCGATGCTGCACGGTGGCACGCTCGCCACGCTCGTGGACACCGCGGGCTGGTATGCCGTGATGGCCAAGGCGCCGGCCACGTGGGTCGCAGTCGACCTGCGCTCGGACTTCCTCCGCATGGCTGATCTCTCGCCGCTCAAGGTGACGGGCCGCTGTCTCCGCGCCGGACGCACCCTCGCGGTGTGCGACGTCACCGTCGCGCCGTGGGACGC
>CAINDT010000362.1 GCA_903847495.1 uncultured Actinomycetes bacterium | reverse complement strand
GTTCATGTTCGGGTCGTTCAGGAGCACTGCGCCCTGATCGGCCGTGATCGTCGTGCAGCCGTCGGCCTCACCGGAGGAGACAGCGGCGACCTGCGCAGCGGTGTCCTCGATGAAGATGAACTCGACGGAGTCGAGCGGGGTCTTGCCGCCCCACCAGCTGTCGTTGCGGGTGTACGTGGCGCCCGTCTTGACGTCGAGCTTCTCGAGCTTCCACGGACCCGTGCCGCCCTTGCCCGGAGCAAGGTTGTCCTTGACGGTCCACGCGACCGGCGTGATCAGCGACTGCGTGTTGTCGGACGAGACCAGGTACGGGAAGTGGCCGTTGGGCTTGTCGAGCTTGAAGACGACGGTCTTGTCGTCGGTGGCCGTCGTGCCGCCCTTGGAGAGCGTGCCGGTCAGGGCCGAGTTGCCGGCCTCGACGAGCTTGTCCATCGTGGAGACGACGTCGGCGGACGTGAACGGCGTGCCGTCCTGCCACATGACACCCTCGCGGAGCGTGAAGGTCCACTCGGTGCCGTCCGCGCTGCCCGACCACTCCGTGGCGAGCTGCGGCTGGATCGAGAGGTCCGACGCCGAGCGCACGAGGTACTCGAACACCTGGGCGCAGACGTTATAGGTCACGAGGTCGATCATCGTGATCGGGTTGACGCCTTCCGAACCGGGCAGCGACATGGCCAGCTTGATGGTGCCGCCGATCTTGGCCTCAGCGGTCGTGGCAACCTCGCCCTCGCCGATGCCGGTGTCGGTCGCGCCGCCGCCACCGCTGCTGCTCGAACCGCCGCACGCGGCGATGATCGCGCTGATCGACGCAAGGGAGAGACCGAGAACCGTGCCGCGCTGGATGAAGTGGCGGCGGTTGATCTTCCCCTGGGCGAACGACTCGACCAGATCGAGCTGCGACGCGTTCGCCTCGCGGCGGAGCGGATCCAGGCTCTTGAAATCGGTCATACGAGTTCCCTCCTCAGGTCTCGATGCATCTCCGCGGGAGCGGAGACCCCGTGGTTATCCCACACCACCTCGGTGCGAGTCAACACGGTTGACAAGTTGTACCACGATGTGACCCGAGTGTCGTACCACGATATGACCCATGGTGAGCAGAGGTTTTCCGCTGCGGATCAGGCCTCGACGTCAGACGCCGGCGCCTCGCCCTGCGGCTTCAGCTCGACATCGACCACGCGGATGCGCGCGCCATCGACCTCGCGCACCGTGAAACGGAAGCCGTTGTGCGTGACGACGTCGCCGGGGCGCGCCGGCCGGCCGAGCTCGCCGAACAGGAACCCGCCGACAGAGGTGTAGTCCTCGTCGGGCAGGCCGCCGTCGAAACGGTCGTTGAAATCCTCGATGCCGTAGGACGCCTCGAGCCGCACGCGATCGGGAGCAAGCCGCACGACCTCGCGATCCGGCAGGTCGAACTCGTCGTTGATCTCGCCGACGATCTCCTCGAGCAGATCCTCGAGCGTGACGATGCCGCTGGTCGAGCCGTACTCGTCGACCACGATCGCCATGTGCGTCTTCGTGCGGCGGAAGTCGGCCAGCAGCTCGTCGAGCTTCTTCGTCTCCGGCACGATCGGGACGGGGCGCGCGCAGGCGCCGACCAGGGTCTCCCCCGCCTCGTCCATCTGCGCGGCGAAGAGATTGCGGACGTGCACGACGCCGACGAGATCGTCCATCGTCTCGCGGTAGACGGGATAGCGCGTGTAGGGCGCGGCCAGCGCACGGGTGATCGCCTCCGTGGCACTGAGGTCCGCGGGCATGCCGACGACGTCGGGGCGCGGCACCATCACCTGCTTGACCTCGGTCTCGGCGAAGTCGAAGACCTTGTGGAGGAGCTGCTCCTCCGACTCCTCGAGCACGCCCTCCTCGTGCGAGGCCGAGATCAGCATCTTCAGCTCCTCCTCGGAGTGCACCAGGCGCATCTCCGACGGCGACTCGAGGCCGAGCAGGCGGATCAGCGCCTCGCTCAGACCGCGCAGCACCCAGATGAACGGCCAGAAGACCCACATGAAGACCGACACGGGCAGGGCGACGGCGAGGGCCACCGACTCCGCCCGGGACAGCGTCAGCGTCTTGGGGACGATCTCGCCGAGCACGACGTGCAGCGCGGTGATGAGCGCGAAGGCGAGGATCACGCTGATCACCGCGACGGCACCCTCGCCAAGCGCACCGACGTTGCCGAGCGCGCTCTCGAAGGCGGCAGACACCGCGGGCTCGCCGACGGCACCAAGCGCCAGCGACGAAAGCGTGATCGCAACCTGGAAGGCCGAGATGAAACGCGCCGGGTCGTCGATCAGATGCCGGACGCGGCGCGCGGAGGACGAGCCCTCCTCGACCAGCTCGTCGATGCGCGTGCGGCGCACGGCCACGAAGGCGAACTCGGCGGATACGAAGAACGCGTTCCACGCGACGATCAGGACGATCACCGCGATCTCGATGATCGTCAGCGTCGCCATGCCGCCTCGCGGGGCTGTGACCCGGTCATTGAGCCGGAACGGCTGGAGGTCGTATCAGCGGAGGCGCCCACGTCTGCACGGAATGTATCACCCGGCGCCCGGTAGGCGGCGATCAGACGGCGTCACCGGCGATGATCCGTCCTGCCTGTGGGGCCGCGGGGTCGAGCTCGAGCGCCCGCTGGGCGGCGGCGCGGGCCTCTGGCACCCGCCCGAGCCGAGCCAGCGCGACTGCGCGCTGCTCGTGGCCGATCGCCGAGGCCGGCACCGCCTCGACGTGCCGCTCGGCAGCTTCCAGCGCCTCGGCCGGGCGATCGGCGGCGAGCAGCGCCTCGATCAGCACGAGCCGCATGCCCTCGTCGTCCTCCTGCACCGCCAGTGCCAGCGCGGCGGCGGTCGCGGCGAGATCGGGCTGGCCGTCGGCGAGCAGGGACCGTGCCGCCGTCGAGAGATGGCCGTGGTCATCATCATGCAGCGCCAGATCGCGGCGCACGAGATCGGCAAGCGCCTCGCGATCGACCTCGATCGGCCCGTCGGGCCCGCTGACGGTGGTCAGCGCTCCGAGCTCGCGCAGGCGATCGACCACCGCCGGATCGCCGGGCGTGAGCTCGAGCGCCTCGCGGTAGGCGGCGATCGCGCGCTCGTCCTGATCGAGGTCCTCGAGCACGCGGGCCCGATTGCGGTGGAAGAGCGGCACGTCGGCGAAGACGCGCGCCACGGCATCGAGCTCGGCCAGCGCGGCCTGCGCGTCGCCGGTCTCTCGCAGCGCGGCTGCGCGGTTGAGACGCGCCGGCGCGTCCTGGGGATCGATCGCCAGGACCGCGTCGACCTGCGCGAGCGCGTCGTCCCAGCGGTGCTCCGCGAGCGCCTGCTGCGCCAGCGCCAGCGGTCGCTGCTTCGCGGCGATGCGGCGATGCTCTGCGGCCAGCGGATGATCGGGCTCGGCGTCGGCGAACTGCGCTGCGTAGGCGATCAGGTCGGCGGGCGTGGCCGCTGCGCTGTCGATGTCGGCGGGCACGGCGACCTGCTCGGGAAGACCCAAGCGGGCGGCGGCGAGCGGATCGAGATCGAGCAGAACCCAGTTCTCCATAGCCCCGCAGGGTACGCGAGCGGCGCGCCTTCCCCTCCGCTCCTCCGTCCGCTACACTCCGTCCATCACCTACGGCAACGGTGTTGCCGTATAGCCAACACAGGGAGTAGCGCAGGATTATGTCCGTCCCCAGCTCCACCAAGTACCTGATCATCGGTGCCGGCATCCACGGTCTGTCGACCGGGTACCACCTTGCCAAGCAGCTCAAGGCGCGTGGCGTCGGCTCGGGTGCCGACATCACGATCATCGACAAGTCTGGCGTCGCCGCCGGCGCGTCGGGCATCGCCTGCGGCGTCGTGCGCAACAACTACTACCAGCCGGCCATGTCCGAGCTGATGGCCGCCAACGTCGAGGTCTGGGAGTCCGACCCCGAGGCGTACCACTACCACGAGGTCGGCTACATCGCCCTCGGCCCCGAGGGCCAGGTCGGCGATCTGACCGAGGTCGCTGGTCGCCACGAGCAGATCGGCTACCCCTCCACGCTGATCACCGGCGAGGACAACGTCCGCGAGCACATGCTCAAGCTGTTCCCCGACTGGCGTGCGCCGGGCCTCAAGGTCGCGCTGCACGAGCACAAGGGCGGCTTCGCGTTCAACGTCGAGTCGATGCAGGGTCTCGCCAACAAGGCCAAGGCCGAAGGCGTCACCATCATCGAGGGCATCAAGGTCAACGGCTTCGAGACCGACGCCTCCGGCGCCGTCACCAAGGTCGAGACCTCCGGCGGTCCGATCGAGTGCGAGCAGGTCATCATCGGTGTCGGCCCCTGGATCCCCCGCATGTGGGAGATGCTCGGCCTGCCGGACAAGCTCGACGTCCGCACGCCGACCGGCGACATCCACAAGGACCAGAACATGTGGACGTTCTGGTACCTGCAGGAGGGCGAGATCGCCGTCGACCCGCTGATGCACGCAACGGCTGACGGCAAGATGCCGCCGGTCCTGCACGTCGACTCCGACGCGCCGCTCTACACGGACGACGGCCGCCTGGTCACCGACGAGCTGTGGGGCAACTACTTCAAGCGCGATCGTCACGGCATCCAGGGCGGCGCTGCGCCGATCGCCCTCGATACGGACTTCGAGCTCGATCCGTACCCGACCTCCAGCGTCGACCCGTCCTTCCCGGACATGTGGTGCGCGAGCCTCTCGCACTGCATGGAGCGCTTCGAGGGCTGCCGGGCCAACTACAAGACGGCCCGCTCCGGCGGCGTCGGCTCGTTCACGGTCGATAACTTCCCGGTCTTCGACTACATGCTCC
>CAINDT010000361.1 GCA_903847495.1 uncultured Actinomycetes bacterium | reverse complement strand
AGCGGCGGATCGCGGCGCGCAGCGGCTCGACGTCGTGCACGTCCTGCTTGCGCAGGTACTCGGTGCGCTCGGGCACCTGGCTCAACTTCGCACCGATCAGGCGTGGATCCGCGTACGACGTGAGCAGCACGATGCCGGCGTCGGGGTGCGTGCGGCGCACGACGTTCGCTACGACGATGCCGTTTGGGCCTGGCCCCTGGAGCAGATCCAGATCGGTCACGAGCACGTCGAACGGTGTCTCGGCTGCGGCTGCAACGGTGCTCTTGGCATCCCCGAAGGCGCCGACGACGGTCATCGTCTCGTCGGGCAGCGTGGCCGCGAGCATGGACCGGAGCAGCGCCTCGTCTTCGAGTAGAAGTACGCGAAGCATCGTGCGGCCAGTCTAGGTCACGACGCGGTACGGGTAGTACTACACGTGTGCAAACGGCGGTACGGGTGCCTCTACACGGAGGCCACCTGCCCATTCGCCGCGCATACGTTGGCTCCATGAATCCGTCGCGTCCGTCCCCCTTTCCCTACTTGTCGCCGTTCCAGCGCACCGCGTGCGTGCTCGCGCTCGTGCTGGTTGGCCTATTTGCCGTCTCGGCCGGGCAGGCGTCGGCGGCGACGTTGTACTGGCAAGCAAGCGACGGCATCGGGAAAGCAAATGCTGATGGCACGAGTGTCACCTACACCATTCCCAACACCAGCAGTTGCAACGGGAATTACGCATTCGCGGCGAACAGCACGACGCTCTTTGGCGTAAGTGGTAGCTCGATCTGCGCCATGAATCTCGATGGCTCGAACTACAGAGTCCTTGCGGCGACGGGGTGCCGGGAGGGTGTTGCAGGCTTCCACGCGACCGACACGTATGTCTACTACGGCTGCGTGCGCGAGCAGCGCATTGGTCGCATGAATGTCGACGGCACCAACAGCATCCAGAATTTTGCCGCAGGAGCTGGCGATTACCCCTACGCCATTACGAGCGACGCGAACTGGCTCTACATCGCCAGCTCTGGCGACGACATTCGGCGTGCCCCCATCGACGGTGGGCCGCTCGACCCAAGTTTTAGGATCTCGCCTAACGCTGATGACCGTGGCATTGCCGTCGATGCCTCGCACATCTATTGGACGCGAACCGGTCAACAGCGAGTGGCGCGTGCAAACCTTGATGGGAGCGCCGTCAATTACAACTGGCTTGATACGTCATCTGTGACGAGTGGAGCGCCGTGGGGCGTGACGGTCGATGGAAGTCACGTCTACTGGATGACAGCGGGTGGAGGCAACATCGGTAGCGCGGATCTCGACGGGCTGAATGCCACGTCGCTCGTCACGGGCATCAGTGCGAGTGGCCAGAACCACCAGCTGGAGATACTCGGCGGCACGGCTAAGACGCCGCTTGGTGCCGCCCTTACCAATACGGTCGCTCCCGTGATTTCCGGGTCGGTGGAGATCGGCCAGACCCTCACGGCTGATACGGGAACGTGGTCGGCCACGCCCGCCGAGGTGTACTACCGGTGGCAGGTCTCGGCCGACTCCGGCACGACGTGGACTTTGGCCCCAGGTGCCGGGGCGACGACTGCGAGCTACACCATCGTGGTTGCCGACAAGACGAAGCTCGTGCGGGTGCAGGTGCGCGCGGGTGCCGCCGGGGGTCTACTGACGTACGGCTCTTCCGATCCCACGACCGCGGTTCCGCCGCCGCCGCTCCCGATCAATACGACAGCTCCGGCAATCACGGCACATGGGATCGTCCTGTCCGTCACCCGTGGTTCGTGGACCAACCCGATCGCGGGGGATCCCACATATACCTACCAGTGGCAGACGTCGCCGACGGGGGTAGATGGGTCGTGGGTGAGTGCGACGGGCAGTGGCAACGCGACCGCCGTTTATGTCGCGCTGGCGGCGGATGCCGGAGGCTACCTCCGAGCGTGCGTGACGGCGTCGAACGGTAGCGATGCCACCGAATGCACTGTCGGGAGTGCGGCGCCCGTTCCGACCGCGCCGTTGTCGCGGTTCTTCCAGAAGACGAAGTCCGTTCTCGGCGACGGCTCGGCACCCGTCACGTACGACAATCAGTCGGGCGTCTGGGGTTTCTCATCCAACGGCACCAGGACCGTGTACGCAGGGTGGACGAACCTGTACTCGGCGCCTGCGGGGGGTGGATCCGCGACATCGCTCGCCAGCTATGGCTTCGGATCTCAGAGTGGCGTCCTGATCGACAGCCAGTACGTGTACTTCCCGCTGGGCGGCGCGATCCAGCGCATGGACATTGATGGAAGCAACCGCCTGACGAGTTTCATCCCCGGCGTGAATACGACCTTCAACCTGGCCCGCGACCGGAACTACCTCTACTGGACCCAAGATGGCAATATTGCCCGCGCGCCGATCGGGGGTGGGACCCCCAGCATGTTCATCACCGGAGTCGAAGCCCTGGGCGTTGCGGTGAGCGGTGACTACATCTACTGGACACATTCGAGCGGAGGCACGATCGGTCGTGCCGATATCGGCGGCACCGGGGCCAACAATGCTTGGGCCACGACGAACTTCAGCGACGTGTACGGCATCGGCGTGGACCGAAACGGCGTGTATGTCGAGGCGCGCGGTGGCTGTGGAGGCCCGGCGATCATCACCCTCGACGGCCTGGCGTCGGCATGCGTGGCAACCATCAACGACGACTCGTACGCGGTCTCGCTGGTGCCGGATCCCAGCGACGCCGGCGCGTTGCCGGTGAATGCGGGTGGTGCCGACGCTCCGACGATGTCGGGTACATCGCGGACGGGGAATACGCTCACCGTCTCTGCGGGCTCGTGGACGAATACCCCGGCGAGCTACACCTACCGCTGGCTGGTGTCGGACGATGGTTCGACGGGCTGGTCGGTGGCGTCGGGCGTGACGGGGACGACGGATGCGTATCTGGTTCCCGACGCGTATGCCGGCAAGTATCTGCAGGCTCGCGTGATTGCTCATAACGGCTCGACGTGGTCGGATGCGGCGTACACCGATTCGGTCTGGGTGCCGGCGCCGCCGGCGAACACGGTGGTGCCCGCGGTGACGGGCACGGTCAGGGTTGGCGTTTCACTCTCGGCCGATTCGGGCACGTGGACGTACCCGCCGACCGATGCCAGCGGATATGTGTACGAGTGGCAGGTGTCTGCCAACGGCACCGATTGGGCGGCTGCACTTGGCGACGGTGGTGATTCGTCCGAGTACGACGTGGATCTGACGGATGACAACCAGTTCCTGCGCGTCAAGGTGACGGCGACCAATGATGGTGGCTCGACGATCGCGTACTCCGATGCGACGAGTCTCGTTGACATCCTTGCGCCGACGTCGTCCGCGGAGCCGCAAGTCACAGGCACGATCGAAATTGGACGCACGTTGACGGCATCGTCGGGCACGTGGGACTACGCGACGGACTACGCGTATGCGTGGCAGTCGTCGGCGGATGGCTCGACGTGGGAGACCGCGCCGGGTGAGGGTGCTGCGTCGAGTAGCTACACCGTTGCTGCAGCTGATGCTGGTCGGTATCTGCGGGTGGGTGTGACGGGCTCGAATCGGAACGGCTCACTGCTCGCTTCGAGTGCGTCGTCCGCGCGGGTGCCGTCGCCGGTCTCGTCGGTCGTCGACACGCCGCCGGCTGTGGTGCCGGTGGTCTTCTCGCCTGCGCCCGGTATCACCGTGGGCGAGACGCGTGGCGAGGCGGTCCTCGCTGCGGCCGTGCCGGCTGCAGGTGCAGACCTGCTGCGCGGCGCGAACATCTGGGTGCGGCCTTCGTCGAAGGTCGAGTACATGGCCGACGCGCTGCCGGCGGGCCTCAAGCTCGTCAATGGCAAGCTGGTGGCGTCGAAGCCCGGTACGTACCAGGTGAAGGTGAAGGTCAAGCGTGCCAACGGCACCACGGTCACGCGCAAGATCAAGATCAAGGTCGGGTAGACGGTCCGACCAGCGGCGCGGCGGGGCTTCCCGTCGCGCCGCTCGTTGATCCGCGTCGCCCGTTTCAGGCAGCTGCTGCCAGACCCGGTACGGCTGGTACTACATCTGTGCAGCCAGCGGTACGGGTACCTCTACACGGTGCCCAATGGCTCTCTCGCAGACCATACGGTGGCGCGTATGAAGAAGCTATCGCCGGCGACCGTCATCGCCACACTCGCGTTCTTGGGACTGCTCATGCTGACGGGCACGATCGGTGGAGCATCGGCCGAGGCGAGCATCGTGCGCGATAGCGGCGTCACGTTCGCAAGTGGCGAGAACACGGTGATGGAAGCGCTTGTCTCGCCCGACGGCGCGAGCGCCTACTTCGGCCTCGCTTTCAATCCAGGCAGGATCGTGAAGGTCGATACGGCGACCATGGCCGAGCAGCAGGTGCTCACGTTGAACAGCGGCGAGAACTTCGGATCAAGCTCGACGCCCGCCGCAATCATGTCGCCGGATGGCGTCTACGGCTACTTCGCTACGGATACGCAGCCAGGGAAGGTCGTGAAGGTCAATCTTGCGACGATGGCGCGCGTGTCCAGCCTGACGCTCAATTCGGGGGAGAACAACGTGTGGGCCGCGGCAATCTCGCCGGATGGCGCCTACGGCTACTTCGGCACCTACACAAGCCCGGGCATGGTCGTGAAGGTGCAGCTCTCCGACATGACGCGCGTGGGCGCCGTGACGACGCCGAACGCGTCCTACCTCCAGACGGGTCTGGTCTCTCCGGATGGAGCCTTCGCATACTTCTCCTCCGGGATGAGCCCGGGCGATGTCGCCAAGATCAATCTCACCAGCTTTGCCTGGGACAGCGGGATCACCCTTGCTTCGGGTGACAACAACATCACGTCGGCTGCGATGTCGCCCGATGGAGCGTTCGCCTACTACGGCACCGGCACGAACCCTGGCAGGCTCGTGAAGGTCGACCTCGGGACATTCGCGCGTGTCGACAGCATCACGTTCCCCAATGGCGAGAGAAATGTCTACTCGGCCATGATTTCGGCAGATGGCGCATTCGCCTATACCGCCATGAGGGCGTACCCAGGAGTCATTGAGCGGATCGACCTCGCGACCTTCACGCGGCTGGACAGTCTCACGCTCAACGCAGATGAGGAAGCTCCATTCGCCGCGTTGTCGCCGCTCGGCGACTTCCTCTATGCCGGCACGCGGACCTCGCCCGCCCAAGCCGTCAAGGTCCGCGTCGGCTGGCCGTTGAACGTCACCCTGGCCGGCACAGGCACGGGTGCGGTGGCGAGCAGTGCGGCGGGGATCGATTGCGGCTCGACCTGCAGCCACATCTACCACGATGGGGCGACTGCGACGCTGACCGCCACGCCGAGCGGCACCAGCACGTTCACGGGCTGGTCGGGCGCGTGCTCGGGCACTGGCCCCTGCGTCGTGTCGATCAGTGAGATCCGTACCGTCACTGCCACGTTCGCGGCGCCGGAGGCACCGCGTGTGCCGTCGGACAGCACCTCGGGGGCCACGACACAGACGACCACTACGCAGACGACGGGCCGTACGGACTATTCGCCGGCTGCGGGCATCACGCGCGGTGCCGCGCGCGGCGGTGTCATCCTCGCGACGCAGACGCCAGCCGCTGGCCAGCATCTGCTGCTCGGCGCGCGCATCTGGGTGCGCTCGACCTCGCGGACCGAGATTCAGACGTCGAGCCTGCCGAAGGGTCTCAAGCTCGTGAACGGCAAGCTCGTGGGCTCGATTGCCGGCACATACTCCGTGCACGTCAAGGTCCTGCGCGCGAACGGCACGAGCGTCATGCGCACGATCACCGTTCTGGTCGTCTAGAACGGTTCGACGAGCGGCGCGGCGGGGCTTCCCGTCGCGCCGCGCGTCTCGGCCCGACGGTCGCCGCGGCTAGACCGGCACGACGGCGCGCACCTGCGCACCACCGGTCGGCACCGACGCGATCGTCCACTGGCCGCCGGTCGCCTCGTTAAGAACGGCGCTGCCGAGGCCGGGACTGCCGTCGCCGAGGCCGCGACCGTTGTCGGTGATCT
>CAINDT010000360.1 GCA_903847495.1 uncultured Actinomycetes bacterium | reverse complement strand
TGCCGCGGCAACGGGCGGGGCCGGCGGGGCGACCGCCGTGGGCTCGGCCGAGGGCGCGGCCAGCGCGCCGCCCGAGGCACGCGCAGCGAGATGGCTCTCGACGTCCTTCTTCGTGACGCGGCCGCCGCGGCCCGTGCCGACGATCTGGGAGATGTCGAGGCCGTGCTCGGTCAGCATCCGCGCGACAACCGGCGAGACGAAGGCACGGCCTTCGGCGTCGTCGTCGGACACCACAGCCGGTGCAGGCACCGCAGCCGCCGGCGCGGCGGCGACGGGCGCAGCCTCGACCGGGGCGGGAGCAACCGGCGCGGCAGCGACGGGAGCCGGAGCCTCAACCGCAGGCGCAGCGGCAGCGGGCGCGGCGGGCGTCGCCGACAGGTCCGTCGAGAGCACGGCGATGCGGGTCTCCACATCGACCGTCGTGCCCTCGGCGACGAGGATCTCGATCACCACGCCGGTGGCCGGCGACGGCACCTCCGTATCGACCTTGTCGGTCGAGATCTCGACGATCGTCTCGTCGGCCTGCACGGTGTCACCCACCTGCTTCAGCCATCGCGAGATTGTTCCCTCGGTGACACTGGACCCCATCTGGGGCATAACCACATCAATCGTGCTCGCGACCGCCATCGCAGGACCTCCGTCAGGGTCGAAGCGGCAAGTGCCTGTACCCTAGCGCCCCTTCGCCCCGACCGCAGAGTGCGGCCGAACCGGCAGGCATGGCGAATACTGAGTGCATGTCCGATGTCGCTCAGCTGCGAGGGGTCTCGAAGCGCTTCGGCGACTTCACCGCGCTCGACGGGATCGACCTCACGGTTCCCGCAGGCGAGATCCGCGGGTTCCTCGGTCCCAACGGCGCCGGCAAGACGACCGCCATGCGCATCCTCGTCGGCCTGCTCAAGGCCGACGCCGGTACGGTCGAGGTGCTTGGCGGCGATCCGTGGCGGAACCCCCAGGTGCGCGCCGACCTCGGCTTCCTGCCGTCCGACCCGGGGCTGTACGGGCGCATGCGCGGTATCGAGCTGCTCGACCACTTCGCTGCGCTGTCACAGCGCGAGCCGGTGCTGCGCCAGCGCGCCTGCGACCTGCTGCGCATGGACGACGCGGATCTGGCGCGGCCGGTGCGCACGTACTCGAAGGGCATGCGCCAGAAGATCGGCGTGCTCCAGGCCGTGCAGCACGACCCGGCGCTCCTGATCCTCGACGAGCCGGGCGAGGGCCTCGACCCGCTCGTGCTGGCCGGGCTCGTCGAGCTGCTGCGCGATCGACGCGACGCCGGCCGCTCGATCCTCTTCTCCAGCCACGTGCTCGCCGAGGTCGCCGCGCTCTGCGATCGCGTCACGATGATCCGCAACGGCCGCATCATCGGCGAGGGGACGATCGCCGAGCTGTCGGATCAACAGGGCCGCACGGTCATCCTGCACCTGGCCGTCGAGGATGCCGTGATCGACCTGCCGGGCTGCTCGCTCGTCGACCGGACCGGGGCGCGCGTGACCCTCACGCACCACGGCGAGATCCGCCCGCTGCTGACGGCGCTGGCGGCGCTCGACCTGCGCGACGTGCGCATCGAAGAGGTCTCGCTCGACACCGTGTTCATGGACTACTACCGCGACGAGGCACTGGCATGAGCGGCCCGCTGATCGCACGCCTGATCCGCGAGCAGCGTGTGCGGCTGCCGCTCGAGGTGCTGCTGATCGCCGCTTGGGGCTTCCTGCTGGTCGCCGTCTTCGCGACGAGCGATGTCTTCACGAAGCAATTGCAGGCACAGGCCGAGCAGTTCGGCGGACTGCTCGATCTGGTCGGGCTCGATCCGCTGGCGCAGTGGGCGTCGGTCGGCTTTCAGCATCCGATCTTCCTCCTCGGCGGCGGGCTCTTCGCCGTGGGGCTTGGCGTGCGGGCGATCGCCGGCGAGCTCGAGGCGGGGTCGCTGGCGCTCTCGCTCTCGCGTCCGCTGGCGCGCCGCTCGTGGTTCCTGTCGCACCTGGTGGTGCTCGTCATCGGCTGCCTGATCATCGGCGAGGCCTACGCGCTGGGCTGCCTGCTCGCCACGGTCTTCACGTCGCCGATGGGACATCTGGAGACCAGTTGGATGCTGCTCGCCGGTGTGCAGGGGGGCCTCCTGCTTCTGGCGCTGGGCGGCATCGGCTTCGTCTTCAGCGCCTTCTCCTCAGAGCGCGGCCGCGCGCTGTCGTGGTCGGTCGGCGTGATCGTGATCCTCTACGCCGCGAGCTTCCTCCTGCCGCTGTGGGAGCCAACGGAGCAGCTGACGAAGATCACGCCGTTCGGCTGGTTCGACCCCGCGCCGCTGCTGCAGCGTGGCGAGGTCGCGTGGGGCGACTGGCTCGTGCTGGCGCTCTACGCCGCGGTGCCACTCGCCGTGGCGGCCTGGCAGTTCGCACGACGCGATCTCGCCGGCGGCTAACGCTCAGCGCGGCTGACGCACGATGCGCGTAACCGGCTGACGGCTGCGCGTGGCGTCGAGGACGCGCACCGGACCACGTCGTCCACGGGGATGCCCAGGGCCGGGCCGCCACGGACGCGGCCGCAGATTGCTGCCGCCCCCGCCGCCGCCGTCGGACTCCTCAACGTCATCCTCGTCCTTGCCGAGCATCAGCCACGTGACAAAGCCGAATAGACCGAGCCCGAGCAGCAGGTGCGCACCACCGAAGATCACGAAGAGCCAGCCCATCCAACGCATCGTTGGCCGGGGTGCCGTCGGAAGTCAAGGGGGGATCAGGTTCGGAATGGGGTCTGACCCCATTCCGAACCTGATCCCCATACGCTGTCGCCATGGACAAGGACGACAAGCGACGCGTTCTCGGCGACGCGATCATCCTCTGCGGCACGTGCGGCTTCGCCAAGCGCTACATGGAGCTTGAGGGGCCGCCGGATCTCGACACGTGCCCGGACTGCGGGGACGCGATGATCAAGGACTGCCCGGCCTGCCACGCGCCGATGCGTTCGATCATGCAGGTCGACTGCCGCGTGTGCGGCGAGCCGATCCGCGAGGGCGAGCTG
>CAINDT010000359.1 GCA_903847495.1 uncultured Actinomycetes bacterium | reverse complement strand
GCCGGCAATGGCCGCCTCAGCGATCGCCTCGGCGCTGAGGTCAAGCCACTCGTACACCTCGGGCTGCGAGCCGCACTGGCCAAAGCGATCGACCCCGAGCGGGATCAGCGGCGCCGCGAAGGCGGCGCCGAGGAAGGACAGCGCGTGCGGGGCCGCATCGTGAACGGTGACGAGCGGCACGCCGCGCTCCTCGGGCAGGACGAGGCGCTCGAGAATCGAGGGGTCACTGAGGCGGCCGCTGCGCAGCGTGTTGGTGCGCGTACGGAGGGCGCGGAAGAGGCGATCGGGGCTGGTGACGTTGACAATCGACGCGCCGATGTCCTCAGCCGCAAGAAGTTCGCGGGCGGCCAGCGCCTGCGGGATCATGGCGCCACACGCCGCGATCACCACGCGCGAACCGGGGCCTCCGACCTCGGCCTCGGCCAGGCGGTACCCGCCGGCCAGCACGTCGTCGCGCAGTGAGGCGCGGTCGCTGCGCTCAAGCAGGCCGGTAAAGGCATCCTGCTCGACCGGCGTGGTCGACAGCCGCAGATAGTGGGCCTCGCCATCGGGCAGCACGATGTCGCGCAGACCGTGGAGCATCACCCACTCGGTCTCGAGCGCATAACAGGGCTCCCACATCGTCAACCCGGGCAGCTCCATGCCGATCGACGCGGTGATCGACGACTGGTGCGCACCACCCTCGCGCGACAGCGAGACACCAGACGGTGTACCGGCAAAGACAAAGCGCGCGCCCGAATAGACGGAGTAGATCAGCGCGTCGAGGCCACGACACACGAACGGGTCGTAGACCGTACCGACGGGCAGCAGCTGATGGCCGTGGAGCTCCGCACCGAGGCCGAGCTGTCCGAGCAGCAGGAAGAGGTTCATCTCCGAGATGCCAAGCTCGATGTGCTGGCCCTTCGGCGACGGCTCCCACTTGAGCGGCCCAGCATCCTCGATCTCGAAGACCTCTTCGATCTCCGGGCTGAAGACGCCACGCTTGTTAATCCAACCGCCGAGCCCTGTCGAGATTGAGACGTCGGGGCTGGTCGTGACGATGCTGCGCGCGACCTCCTCGACGTTGGCGATGTCCTGCAGGACCCGTGCGAACGCGTCCTGGCTCGACGTCTTGCGCGACGTGACCGGGCCGAACTCGTTCGGAATGGCGTACGGGTCAACGCGTTGCGGCGGCGCGGCATGCTGCTCGCTCAGGCGCTCGGCCGAGGCCACGCAGACACGTCCAGCGGGAGTGTCGGAAGCGAAGCCCGCCCACTCGTCGCTCGGATCGGCCAACTGGGATCGCAGCTCGTCGATCTGCGGCGTCGAGAGGATCGCGGAGTGGTTCATGGGATGCCCCGCCATCGGCAGCCCCCAACCCTTGACGGTGAAGGCGAAGATCACGGTCGGACGCGTCGGGTCCGCGTCAGCCCGGTTCAGCGCCGCGATCATGTCGCCGAGGTCGTGTCCACCGAGGTCGCCGATCAGTGCGGGTAGCGCCGCATCCTCGTAGGCCTCGAGCACGCCCGCAAGTGCCTTACGGTCGGCCGCGGGCGCGTTCTCAACGACGAGCTTGCGGATGTCGGCGCCGCTCTTACGCAGGAGGCTCTGATACTCCGGATTGGGCATCTCATCGATGCGACGCTCCAGCGCCTCGCCGCCCTCGCGCGCAAAGGCCTCGCGCAGCTTCGAGCCGTACTTCACGATCTCGACCTGCCAGCCGTGATCGCGGAAGACATGCGTGAACTCCTGCGAGCGCACACCGGGGATCACGCGGTCGAGGCTCTGGCGGTTGAAGTCGACGATCCAGGTGAGCTGACCGAGGCCACGCGCGGCCGGATCGGCGAGCGCCTCCCAGACGTTGCCCTCATCGAGTTCCGCATCGCCCATCAGCGCGACGAAGCGGCGGCCGGGCTCAGCGTCGAAATGCGCGTTGACGTAGCGATCGACCACGCTCGCAAAGAGCGGCGCAGCCGCTCCCAGTCCAACGGAACCCGTCGAGAAGTCGATCGGGTCCGGATCCTTCGTGCGCGACGGGTACGACTGCAGACCACCGAAGGCGCGCAGCGACGTGAGGTACTCGCGATCCAGACGACCGAGCAGATAGTTGATCGAGTGCAGCACGGGCGAGGCGTGCGGCTTGACGGCGACGCGGTCACCCGCCTTGAGCCAGTGGAAGTACAGCGCCGTCATCGCCGTGACCATCGACGCTGAGGAGGCCTGATGGCCGCCGACCTTGAGGTCGTCGTCGGACGGACGCTCGTGGTTGGCGTAGTCGATCATGCGCGTCGCCAGCCAGAGCACGCGTCGCTGAATTGCGTCAAGCGTCTCCAGCTCGTCGGCAGGCAGGTCGGTGCGCGGCGGGGAGATGGCCATGGCGGAAGCCTACTCGCTAGTCCAGCGCTCAGAAAGGACGACTACCCGTGCGGGTCTACCCGCAGTCACCGACGTTGTCCGCGACGATGCACTCGCGGATGTCGAAGCCCGTCAGCAGTGCGCGCCGCACCGCGCAGCTGTCGGCGACCTTGTCGAGGCGGTCGCGCTGCTCGTCCGTGATCGGCTTCTCGAGGTGGATCTTGAGACGGAACGCGCGCGGCTCGGCCTTCTGCTCGTACTCGACGTCGACGCGAATGCCACCGACATCCCACTCCTTGGTGCGAACGTAGGCCGAGACAGCGGTCGCGGTACACGCCGCGAGGGCAGCGACGAGCAGTTCGTGGGGCGAGGGGCCCTCGTCGGTCCCGCCCAGGTGCTCGGGCTCGTCGGTGATGACATGGAAGCGGCCGTCGACGAGGACATCCTGCTTGAGGAGGCCCGGCGTGGAGCGGGCAGAGGCGATCAGGGTCATGGCTGCAGCCTAACGGGCTGGTGCATCGTGCGACGACCTCGTCATGACACCGCCGCTCTGGTACCGTCGCGCCACGTCACCGGCGCCGTCCTGGCGCCCCCTCCCGGAGGTTCCG
>CAINDT010000358.1 GCA_903847495.1 uncultured Actinomycetes bacterium | reverse complement strand
GCCACGGTAGCACCGCGAATCGGGCCACGCCATGCCGCGGAGCGATTGCCGGGGACACCCCCGGCGGAGCCTCACCGCGCTGACGAGACGTCAGTCGCCGGACGGAGCGGCGGCACCGCTCTCGCCCTGATGGGCGCGGCGCCCGAGGATCAGGATCATCAGGCGATTCGCTGCGAGTGCGAGCAACAGCACGGCGATCACGAGGACGACCAGGTCGAGAATGATGCTCAGCTGGAAGAGCAGCAGGTAGGCGACGACGAGCAGCGCCACCAACTGCAGGACCTTGCCCCACGCCGAATCGGCCGGCGTGACGGCCCTGCTGCCCCACGCCTTGGCGACGCCGAGGACATCCATCACCTCGAGCTTGCGGCCACCTGCGGCCGCCGCGGCATCCGAGTCGAGCGCCTTGTCGGCTGCGCTGGCGGCGAGCGGCGCGGTCCAGCGCATGGACCAGACGAGAACCGCGGCGATCACACCGACGATGGCGATCACGTGCGAGATGTGGATGAGGTCGGCGAAGAGGCCGTCGAAGATGCCCTGCGCGGCCTGATTGAGCACGAAGTCATTGGCGGTGGCGGTGCCGAGGCCCCAATCGACGAGGTTGAGCACGATCGCGAGCGTGATGCCGGTGATGCCGAGCGTGAGACAGCCCGCGATGACGCCCTTGCGGCGCAGCGGCGCGATCAGCGCCGCAACAACCAGCAGGACGAGACCGAGCAGCACGATGATGTACGAAACGGGGCCGAGATCGGCGCCGAGCTGGATCAGGCGGAAGGCCGGACCGAGATTCGGCAGCTTGGCGAGTTCGGTCGACGCCGCTGCGCCGACCTTCGCGGCGATCTCGGCGTCGTACGGCTGGATCGTCTGCTCGAGCAGCTGCGGCAGCCCCTCGACCTTGAAGACGAGACTCGCAGTCGCCGGATTGAGCAGCGCCTCATGCAACTTGCCGAGCGCGGCGACGATGATCGTGGTGAAGGCCGGTTCGGCGACGATCGTCTCGGCGGCCGACTGGATGATCGGACGCGCGATGACAGCCTTCGGGACCTCCTTGATGACCACGTCGGTCACCTCAGTGGCGAGAGCGGTCTGCGTCGCGGGCTGCTCGAGCACCGAGGTCATGCGCTCCGTGAAGACCTGCTGGTTGTAGAGCGTGCGGTGCAGGTAGATGCCGAGCACGCCGAGCAGCAGGAAGAGCCACGCCACGATCAGGATCACGACAACGCCAGCCCACGCGCCCTTGGACCCCCGCTTGCTCTCCTCAACCGCAGCCATGGGCGGGACGGTATCAGACGCGCCGTGCACAGTTGTTGCAGACGCGGATCAGCCTACGTGGTCTTGAAGGCGCCGAACTTGCCGCCCTTGACCTGCTGCACCAGCACCGGCGAAATGCCGTTGCGGTTCACATCGAACGAGAAATTGCCGAGCAGCGTCTTGACGCCCTTGATGGCGGCGAGTTGCGTCGCCATGGCGTCCTGCGTGGCGGCCTTGCCGTTCTTGGCAGCGGTCGCCAGCACGTAGGTGTATGCGTACGCGGTGGCCGCGAACGCGTCGGGCGTGCTCTTGTAGGCCTTCTTGAAGTTCTTGATGAACGTCTTGTTCGCGGGCGTCTGGTTCCACGAGGCCCACGACGTTCCGACGATCAGACCGTTGGCAGCCGCGCCGGCGCCCTTGATGACGGCGCTGGAGTTGAGGCCGTTCGAGCCGATGATCGCCTTCTTGTAGCCCGCATTCCGCAGCGCCTGCAGCAGCGGCACAGCCTCGGGGGCAAGTGCGCTGATCGCGACGATGTCGGGATCGTTGGCCTTGACGTCGGCCGCGATCGCGGAGAAGTCGGTCGTGCCGGCGGGCACCAGCTCGGTCTTCTTGACCGTGACGCCGTTGGTCGTCAGCGCGGAGGCGAGCAGCGGGCCGGACGTCACCGCGAACGTATCGCTGCCCTGAATGACGATGGCGGTCTTCGGCAGCAGCGCGGAGGTGGCGACGGCCTTGACGACCTGCGGCAGCACGTACTCCTCCGTCAGCGCCGGGCGGAAGATGAAGTTGCCGATCTCCGTGATACCCGGCTGGGTGTTGGAGATGCCCATCACGGGGATGCGCGCGGCCTGGGCGAACGGGTCGACATCGAGCGCGACGTTGGAGAGCGTCGGCCCCATGATCGTGGACACGCCGTCGCGGAAGAACACGCCGTACGCGGCAGCGGCACCCGCGGTGGTGCTGAGGTCGTCGATCGTCTTGACGTTGAGCTTGACGCCCGAGATCGCACCGCCGTTGATCTCCTTGGCGGCCATGTCGATGCCCTTGCGCGAGCTGATGCCGTACGCGCCTGCGTCACCCGTGAGCGACAGCGCGGCACCGACGTTGACGGTGATCGGCGCGGCCGAGGCGGTCGGGATCGCGATCACGAAGGCGATCAGGGCGATCAGGACAACGGTGAGGCGGGAGCGGTGGCGGGGCGCGTGCATTGGCTCAGAGTACGGCAAATCCGCGCGAAAGGGCGAAGCGGCGATCGTCTAGCGCTTGGCGCCGACGAGCAGTGTGGCGCCGATTGCCCCACCCTTGTCGCCGAGTGCCGCGGTGACGACCGGCGGCGCCTTGTCCGGCTGGAACAGATACGGCCGCATCGCCGCGCCGATGCGGTCCGCCATCGGCTGGCCGAAGCGCGTGCCGAGCCCGCCGCCGAGGATGATCGCCTCGACGTCGAGGATGTTGACCGCGTTCGCGGCGGCGGCGGCGATCGCGGCGACGCCCTCGCCAATCAGCTGCGTCGCGAGCGGATCGCCCTGCGCGAGCGCCTTGCTCCAGATGCTCGACGACAGCCGCTCCTTGCCCGCCTGCTCCATCAACTCGAAGAGCACCGACGTCTGCCCGGCCGCGACGGCCTCCCGCGCCCGCGTCTCCATGTTGCGACGGCCGGCGTAGGCCTCCATCGTGCCGACCATGCCGTTCGGCTCGGCCAGTCCGCCGCGCTGGATCACGGTATGCCCGAGCTCGCCCGCGGCTCCGCGTCCGTGCCACATCTTCCGCTGCAGGACGATGCCGCTGCCGACGCCGGTGCCCCACCAGATGCCGACAAAGCTCTGGAGCTTGCGGCCGGCGCCGAGCTCGAGCTCGCCGAGCACCGCCACGCCGACGTCGTTGCCGAGCTTCACCTTCGCCCCGCAGGCGCCGCCGACGGCCTCCGCCAGGGGGAAGGCGTCGACAAAACCGGACAGATTCGGCGCGCGCGAGAGCAGGCCGCGCTCGGCGTTGACCGCGCCCGGGGCACCGATGCCGATGCCCTTGAGGGCCTTCGTGGCGCAGCCGGCGTCATCGCAGGCAGCCTGCACCGCGCCGACGATTGCGTCGACAACGCTCTGCGGCCCGCCGTCCTGGGGCGTCGGCACGCGACACTGCCCCCGGAGTTTCCGATCGGCGTTGACGACCACGACCTCGATCTTCGTGCCGCCGAGATCCACCCCGCAGATGCGCTCGCTCATAGTCGGCGAGCCTACCACGTTGCGAAATGGCGACGAATCCCGATGACGACGGCCGTCTGCCGTAGACTCGCCTGCATGAGCACTCCGCAATGGCATGAGGACTGGTTCCCCGAACTGCGCTCCGAGCGCCCGTGGGTAATGGAGGAGATGATCGACTCCGAGCCGGCGCTCGCCGCGCGCATCGCCTCGAACAAGAAGCTCGGGCAGACCGCGGCGCGGATCGCCAAGAAGGTGAAGGAGGCCCACGCCGCCGGCACGTCGATCACCGTCGCCGGCTGCGGTACGAGCGAGCACGCCGCCCGCAGCGTCGCCGTGCAACTTGACGAGGCGCTCGGCCATCGTGGCGTGCGTGTCGTCGGTCGCGAATCGCTCGAATCCTCGATCGACCCGGCGCCCGCGGGCCTCACGATCGGCATCTCGCATGAGGGCGGTACGCGCGCCACGCTGCTGGCGCTCAAGGCCGCGCGCGAGGCTGGTCAATCGACCGCACTCATCACCGCCAAGGCCGACGGGATCTGCTCCGAATTCGCCGACATCGTGCTCGTGACCCCCGCCGACGACAAGGGCTGGTGCCACACCGTCGGCTATCTCTCGCCGATGGTGGCGGGTGCGCTGATCGCGGGACACGTCTCGGGCAAGGAGCTCGACGCAGCGGCGCTCGAGCAGCACCTCGACGAGTGCCGCGGCCTCAAGCAGCAGGCCAGCGAGATCGCCAAGAGCTTCCGCGACATCGAGCGCCTGATCGTGGTGGGCGGCGGCTACGACCGCATCACCGCTGACGAGCTCGTGCTGAAGGTCGAGGAGGGACTGCACCTCCCCTCTGCTGCGCGTGAGCTCGAGACGTTCGGTCACGGCCATCTGCCCGCCTGCGACGAGCGAACCGGCCTGGTCGTGATCGCAACCGAACATCGTGGCCGTGCTCGTCGCACGGATCGCGGCCGGCTGCTGCTGCGCGCGTCGCGCCACGTCGGCATGCCGTGCGCCGCGATCCTCGTCCCCGCCGTCGAGGGCAGCTGGGGCCGCGAGCTCACGAACGCCGGGCGCATGACGCTCCCCCATGCCGCGAAGCTGACGCCGACGACGAGTGCATTGACCGCCTCGGCGATCGCCCTCCAGCTGCTCACGCTCGAGCTCGTGCACGACCGCGGTACGTATCCCGACCTGATCCGGCGCGAGGAGGCACCGTGGCGCGAGGCCGCGGCGATCCTCGAGGGCAACGAGGAGTGGTGACGTGAGCAGCGAGATGACCCCGGCCGCTCAGGAGCTTGTGACGGCGATGCAGCACCTACGGGGCGCCGACCACGCACTGAAGCAGTGCGTGACCCTGCTGCGCCAGACCGAGCAGCCGGTCCCCGACACCGTCGAGGATGCGCTGTCGCTGGTCGAGGACGCGATCAGCTCTCTCGAGTCGTGACGCCCGAGCAGGCGGTCGCCCTCGCCTGCGCCGCGCTCGGTGCGGATCCGACGGAGGCGCGGGTGCTGCGGGCCGCCGATGCGATCACCGTGCAGGTCGATGACACGCGTGTCGCGCGCGTCATTCCCCACGCAGACGCCGATACCCGTCGCGTGCTGGCGGCGATCGGCGAGCTGGACGGGCACGTACTGGAGCCGCTCGCCGAGGCCGTCGAGCTCGAGGGCGCGCTCATCGTGTCGTATCCGCGCATCACGCCGGACGGCGATGCGCACCGCGACCTCGGCATCGCCGGCGCCTGCCTCGCTGGCCTGCATGCCCGTGGCCGCGCCGCGCTGGAGCGGGGGCTCGACCTGCCCGCGTTCGATCCCCACGCGATCGCAGAGCGGTGGCTCGACCGTGCGGATGCCGTTTTCACCGGGGACGAACGTGGCCGTCTGCTCGGTGCGATCGATACCGCCTGGCCGGAGGTCGCGGGGCCGCCGACGGTGATCCACGGCGATGCGCATCTCGGCAACTGGTGGCCGGCCAGCGCCGATTGGTGGGTGCTGATCGATCCCGAGTTCCTGTCCGTGGGTCCTGCCGTCTACGACCTCGCGCCGCTCGAGGTCGTAGAGCGGCGCCTTGGCACCCCACCGTCGCGCTTCCCGTCGTTCCTATCCGGCTACGAATCCGCGGACGGCGCGGTCGATCGTCGCGCACTGGCCTCCGCGATCCACGTACGGGAGCTGCTGTCCGTCGCGTGGCTCGCCGCGCGCTCTGGCGACGACTCCGAGTTGGCACTCCGCACGCGCCGCCGCCTGATTGACGCGCTCGAACGCCGCGAGGGCTCGTGGCTCGCGTAGCGGCAATCGAGCGCGGCCGCTCGCCGATCGACGTCCCCGGCACGCTCGCCTGGCTCGGGCAGCGGACGGTCGTCGGCATCGACGAGTGGGATGGCTCCACCTACACGCGCACGGCGGCGCTCGGTCGCGGGGCCGGCCGCATCACGCTGCGCGCAGCGGGCACGACCGGCGTCGAGGTGTCGGCGTGGAGCGAGAGCGCGCTCGCCGCAGCACGACCTCGCGTCCGTCACCTACTCGGCCTCGACGACGACCCGCGACCGTGGCTCACGGCGTTCGCCAACGACCCCGTCCTCGGCCCGCGCGTGGCGGAGCACCCGGGCCTGCGCATGCCCGGCTCGTGGGACGCGTGGGAGATGTGCGCCCGTGCGGTGCTCGGCCAGCTGGTCTCCGTCGCCGCCGCCCGCACGCTGACGATGCGCCTCGCCGAGCGCCATGGGCGACGCCTGCCGGATGGCGGCATCGTCTTCCCCGCTGCCGCGGCCGTCGCCGCGGGCGACCTCGACGGGCTCGGTCTGCCGAACGCGCGTCGCGATGCGCTGCGCGCGATTGCCGAGCTGGTTGCGTCCGGCGGCGTCGATCTCTCCCCCACCGCCGACCCCGAGGCAGCCCAGGCCGCGCTCGTCGCGCTCAAGGGCATCGGTCCGTGGACTGCCATGTACGTGCGCATGCGCGCGATCCGCGACCTCGATGCGTTCCCGGCAGCCGACCTCGGCGTGCTCGTCGCCCTCGCCGATGGCAGCGGCAAGCGACCGACCGAGGCCGAGGCACGCCGCCGCGGCGAGGCCTGGCGCCCCTACCGCGGGGTCGCGACGATGCACCTCTGGGGGCTGTAGCCGGTCAGGCGACGGCGACGAGCGAGATCGTCCGCACGGACTCGCCAACGATCGGGAAGGGAACGGCCCCCGCCACCGACAGCACGGGGACGACGAGGTCGCAGCTCGCCGGCAGAAGCGCCGCGGGCAGACGCACCACGTCGCCGTCGCGTTCGACATCCGCATCCTCGCCGCTCGGACGCTCGAGCGCCAGCTCGTCGCCCTCGGGCCAGCCGCAGAGCCACAGCGACATGAAGTCGACCATCGCGCAGAGGCGCTGATCGTGGTGCAGGTCGGCCGGTGCGACACCGAGCTCGTCCGCGCGCTGCTCGGCGAGCGCCCGCCACGAGCCGATCACCGCATCGCGCTGCTCGGCGAGCTCCGGATCCTGCACGATGCGGGCGCCGTGGAGCCAAGCGCCATGCAGCGCCACGATCGCCTCGGCGTAGGGGTGCAGGTCGCCCGCGAGCCGGACGGACTCGCCGGAGATCTCGAGATGCTCGGGCAGCGACAGCTCGAGAAACGACTCGGGCCCCTCACCGTCACCGGCACGTGGCTTGCGGTCTCGTTGGCCCCAGCCGTCGTCGTGGTGGGCGACGGCGAGGCGAAAGCCCTCCAGCGGGCCGCGCGGTGCATCAGCAATCGCATCGAGCAGAGCGCAGGCGAGTACGCCGTGATCGGGCTGGCGCACCAGCTCCCACCCCTGGCCGGACCGACTGCAGATCATGCCGCGGACGATAGCCGCCGGATAGACTGCCGCGCGTGACGACCAGCCTGCTGCCCGGACTCCCCCACGCCTCGCTCGAGATCGCTGGCGAGCGTCTTGACGGCGACGACCTCGTCGGCGCCGTCGGCGCCGTCGCCGTCTCCGTGCACGG
>CAINDT010000357.1 GCA_903847495.1 uncultured Actinomycetes bacterium | reverse complement strand
CTCTCGCTGGCCAGCGCCGGTTCGATCCTCTCGGTGTTCAGCGCTGGCTCGATTCTGAGTGTCGGCTGCAGCGGCAGCATCCTCAGCGTGCGCCGCGACGGCGCGATCCTCAACCGTCGCCGCAGCGACGCCTGAAAACGCAGAAGGGGCGCCCGGAGGCGCCCCTTCGACGGTTCACACGGCGGGCGTGCGGATCAGGAACAGCCGCTCGTCTCGCCGCAGCTGATGCACTTGAGGCACGTGCCGTTGCGGACCAGCGTCATCTGGCCGCAGTTGCCACAGGCGTCGCCCTCGTAGCCCTTGAGGCGAGCCTCGTCACGCTCGGTCAGCAGCGGCGCGGGGCGCTGCTGCATCCGACCCTGCGCTTCGACGCCAGCACCGGCCGGCACCGGGGCGACCGGCGTCGCCGCAACCGCGGTGACCGTGCGGTCGAGGCGCTCGGACTTCGGCGTGCCGACGTCATCGCCGCGCAGATCCTGATCGTCGACGTGCGACAGGTCGTTGCGGTCGAGGTACGAGATCGCGACCTCGCGGAAGATGTAGTCGATCACGCTCGTCGACATCTTGATCTTGTCGTTGCCGACGACCATCCCGTTCGGCTCGAAGCGGGTGAAGACGAAGGCATCGACGAACTCCTCCAGCGGCACACCGTGCTGGAGACCCAGCGAGACGGCGATGGCGAAGCTGTTCATCAGGGAGCGGTAGGCCGCGCCCTCCTTGTGCATGTCGATGAAGATCTCACCGAGCGTGCCGTCCTCGTACTCGCCCGTGCGGAGGTACACCTTGTGACCCGCGAGCGTGGCCTTCTGGGTGTAGCCGGCGCGGCGATGCGGGAGACGACGGCGCTCGCCCATCACCTGGACGACGCGCTCGGCGGCCTGCTCGACGCTCGGCAGCTCGGTCGGCGTCTCGAACTCGGCCCCGACGTCGAGGTCCTCGGCAGCAGCGCCGGAGAGCGGCTGCGAGAGCTTCGAGCCGTCGCGGTAGAGCGCGTTGGCCTTGACCATCTTCTTCCACGAGACGCGATAGCACTCCGCGACGTCGGAGATCGACGCCGAGGCGGGCAGGTTGATCGTCTTCGAGATCGCGCCCGAGAGGAACGGCTGCGCCGCAGCCATCATCTCGATGTGCGACAGCGCGCGGATCGCGCGGGTGCCGAGGCGACCGCACTTGTTGGCGCAGTCGAACACGGGCAGGTGCTCGTCGAGCAGGTGCGGTGCACCCTCGACGGTCATCGTGCCGCAGATCGCCGTATTGGCCTCGTCGATCTCGGCGTCGGAGAAACCGAGCGCCTTAAGCAGGTCGAAGCCCGGGGCGTCGAGGTCCTCGCGGTCGATGCCAAGCTCCTCGACGATCGCGTCGTCGCCCACCGTGTAGCGGGTGAAGGCGAAGCGGACGTCGAACGCCGTCGGCAGCGCAGCCTCGACGGCGGCGAGCATGGTCTCGGTGAAGCCAAAGCCGCGCAGCGCCTCCGGGTGGACGTGCGGCACGCCGGACAGCGAGCCGGTACCCACGCAGTAGCGGACGATGTCGTCGACCTGCTCCGGCGTGTAGCCGAGGCGCTCGAGTGCCGGCGGCACCGAGGCGTTGACGATCTTGAAGTAGCCACCACCGGCCAGCTTCTTGAACTTGACGAGCGCGAAGTCGGGCTCGATGCCCGTCGTGTCGCAGTCCATGACCAGGCCGATCGTGCCGGTCGGCGCGATCAGCGTGACCTGCGCGTTGCGGAAGCCGTGCGTCTCGCCGAGGGCGAGGGCGCGATCGGCCTCGTAGCGCGCGACCTCGAGGAGGTCGGGCTCGCAGTACGTGGCGTCGATGCCCTCCGGCGTGACCTGCAGGCCCTCGTACTCCGCGGCAGCGGCTGCGTAGGCGGCACGACGATGGTTGCGAACCACGCGGAGCATGTCGTCCTTGTTGCGCTCGTAGGCCTCGAACGTGCCCTGCTCGGCAGCCAGCTCGGCGCTGGTGGCGAGCGACGTGAAGTGCATGATCGCGCTGACGGCACCGCAGAAGGCGTAGGCCTGCGGCGAGTCGTACGCGAGGCCGCGCTGCATCGTCAGTGCGCCAAGGTTGGCGTAGCCAAGACCGAGCGTGCGGTACAGGTACGAGCGCTCGGCGATCTCACGGCTCGGGAACTGGGCCATCAGGACCGAGATCTCAAGCACGATCGTCCACAGCCGGCTGGCGTGGCGGAACATGACGTGATCGAAGCGGTCACCCTGATCGAACTTCATCAGGTTCATCGAGGCCAGGTTGCACGCCGTGTCGTCGAGGAAGACGTACTCGGCGCACGGGTTCGAGGCGACGATCGGACCGTCGGTCGGGCAGGTGTGCCACTCGTTCGTGGTGTCATGGAACTGGATGCCCGGGTCGGCGCACAACCACGCGGCCTCGCAGATCTGATCCCACAGGTCGCGGGCACGGAGCACCTTGCTCGCGGCGGGCTCGCGGCCCTGAGCCTCGGCCTTGGCCAGCTCGGTGCGGTCGTACAGCGGCCACTCGGCGTCCTGCTCGACGGCCTCCATGAACGCGTTGGTGATGCGCACGGAGTTGTTCGAGTTCTGGCCGGAGACCGTCAGGTATGCCTCGCCCTGCCAGTCGGTGTCGTACTCGTCGATCTGCAGCTCCTTGACGCCCTGCTTGGCGAGGTCGAGCGTGCGCTGGATCGAGGCGTCGGGAACGCCGGCAGCACGGGCGCCGCGGACGGCCTGGGCGAGCGCCGGGTTCTCGCGGGCGATGAAGCGATCGTCGCCCTCGCCCTCCTGCGTGGCGGCGAGCACCGCGTTGAGGTGGCGGTTGAGCATCTTGGAGCCGGCCACGAGCGCGGCCACCTTGGTCTCCTCGACGACCTTCCAGCGGACGTACTGCTCGATGTCCGGATGGTCGAGGTCGAGCGTGACCATCTTGGCGGCGCGACGGGTCGTACCACCGGACTTGATGGCGCCCGCGGCGCGGTCGCCGATCTTGAGGAAGCTCATCAGGCCGGACGAGCGACCACCGCCCGACAGGCGCTCATCGGAGCCGCGCAGCTTGGAGAAGTTCGAGCCGGTGCCCGAGCCGTACTTGAAGACGCGCGCCTCGCGGACCCAGAGGTCCATGATGCCGCCCTCGTTGACGAGGTCGTCGTCGACAGACTGGATGAAGCACGCGTGCGGGGCCGGGCGCTCGTAGGCCGACGTCGAGCGCTTCAGCTCGCCGGTGACCGCGTCGCAGTACCAATGCCCCTGAGCCGGACCGCTGATCCCGTACGCCCAGTGCAGGCCGGTGTTGAACCACTGCGGCGAGTTCGGCGCCGCGACCTGGAGGGCGAGCATGGCGGCCAGCTCGTCGCGGAACGCGAGCGCACCCTGTTCGTCGAAGTAGCCGTGCGTGAAGCCCCAGTAGGCCCAGCAACCGGCCAGGCGACCGAAGACCTGACGCGCGTCGGTCTCACCGACGAAGCGCTGCTCCTCGGGCAGACCGGCCAGCACGGCCTCGTCGGCCTCGTGGCGCTGCAGCCACTCCGGCACGCCGTCCTCGGCGACCGGCTTGAGCGCGGCGGCGACGCCGGCCTTGCGGCAGTACTTCTGCGCGAGGATGTCGACGGCGACCTGGCTCCAATCCTCCGGCGCCATGATGGTGGCCTCGAAGGCGACGGAGCCGTCGGGGTTGACGATGCGCGAGGTGCGCTCGACGAAGGAGATCCCGTCGTAGGGATCCTTGCCCTCTGTGGTGTACCGCCGCTCGATCTCCATCTGCTTCTTCCTCCTGGTCCCGCCCCATCGGCGAGGTGCTCGTATCCTAGAACCCGCTCACTCGACGGGGACGACAAAGGTAGCGCCGCCATCGGACGGACCCCACGCAGGACACGGTGATCCCGTCCCGAACGTCTAGAATTCCCTCGTGGAGATCGATCACATCCTGCGCACGGTTGGCATCGTGCTGGCTGTCGGACTGATCGCCATTCCGGTCGCGAACCTGCTGCGCCTACCGAGCATGGTGGTACTCGTGGCGGCGGGCATCGTGGCCGGTCCCACGCTGCTCGACCTCGTCGAGGTGCCGATCAACGACCTCGGCCCCTCGCTGCTCTTCACGATCGGCGTCGCGCTGATCCTCTTCCATGGCGGCGTCGGCGTGTCGGTGCGCGTGATTTCCAAGACGGCGGTCGGCCTGCTCCTCCTCGCGATTCCCGGCGTGATGATCACGGCCGGCATTGTCGCGCTGGCGGTAATGCCGCTGTTCGGCGTCTCGTGGCAAATCGCCCTGCTCGTCGGCGCCGTACTCAGCGCCACAGACCCCGCCATCCTCGTCCCGCTCTTCGATCGGCTTGGGCTGCGCCCGCGCGTCGCACAGACCGTGATCGCGGAGAGCGCGATCAACGATCCGATGGGCGCGATCCTATCGCTGACGATGGCGGGCATCATCACGGCCGGCGGTCTTACCTCTGGCGTCTTCGCGAGCGATAGCCCGTTGATCGAGTTTGTCCGCAGCATCGGCCTCGGCCTGGTGATTGGCGTGGTCGGCGGCGTCGTGATCGCGCTGCTGCTGTCGTCACATCGCTTCGGCGTCTTGCGCGAGTCCGTGGGAGCAACGCTGCTCGCGGTCGTCGCCCTCGCGTACGTCTCGAGCGAGGTCGCTGGTGGCTCGCCGTATCTGGCCGCCTTCATCGCCGGGCTGATCGTGGGCAACAAGGATCTGCTGCGCATCGCGCACCATGACGAGCAGGAGCATCAGCTCGAGACGTACCTGACGCAGACGGTCGACATCATCGTGCTGGCGATCTTCGTGATCCTCGGCCTCAATCTGAATGTGGACCTCCTGATCGATAACCTCTGGGCCGGCCTCGCCGTGATGGTCGTCTTCATCTTCATCGCTCGCCCGGCAACGGTTGCCTTCGGGCTCGGCCTCGATCGTCGCGCCGGCTGGACACGGCAAGAGGCGATCTTCATCACCTGGTGTCGTGAGACGGGCGTCGTGCCGGTCGCGGTCGCGAGCATGCTGCTGGCCGAGGGCGTGCCGGGCGCCGAGCTCGTGGCGACGCTCGTGACGTTCGCCGTGATCGTCACCCTCTTGCTGCAGGCGACGACCGCGGGGTGGCTGGCGCAGCGCCTGGGACTGCTGGAGATGCAGCCGCTCCTGCCCGACGAGCGCGCCTAGCCCGCGTCGAGCGTGTCGAGCACGACGCGTGCGCAGTGCGCGATCAGCGCCGCCTCGGCGCCCGGCGTCGCGTCCGCGACATGCGGCGTGAGGACGACGTTCGGCAGGGCGCGCAGTGCGGGTGGAACGTGTGGTTCCGCAGCGAAGACGTCGAGACCCGCACCGGCAATGCGTCGCTCGACGAGTGCCTCGATCAGTGCCTCCTGATCCACCACCCCGCCGCGCGCGGTGTTGACCAACACGGCATCGGGTCGCATGGCGTCGATACGCGCGCGGGTGATCAAGCCGCGGGTCTCGTCGGTCAGCGGGCAGTGCAGGCTGATCACGTCGGCCCAGCCCATCAGGTCGTCGAGATCCATCAACGCGATGCCGAGCGCGTGCTCGTCGGCGGCGCTGAGCGGACGCGGCGTCGCGTAGCGGATCTCCATGTCGAAGGCGCGAGCGCGGCGCACGAAGGCGCGGCCAATCGCGCCCAAGCCGATCACGCCGAGACGCCTGCCGTACGCGTCCTGCGACGCGAGCGGCAGGTACCCGTCGGTCTCCCACGCACCGTCGCGCACGAGCCGGTCGTTCTCGACGAGGCGGTGCTGCACCGCGAGCAGCAGCGCCATCGCGTGATCGGCGACGGCCTCGGCGTTGGCGCCGATCGGCCACGCGAACGCGATGCCTCGGCGTGCCAGGGCGTCGCGATCGATGCCGTCCACCCCCACGCCGAAGTTGACGACGCAGCGCAGCGCCGGCATCCGATCGAGCAGCTCGTCGTCGATGCGCTCGCCGAACGTCCAGATCCCCCACGTCCGGGCCAGGTCGTCGGCGGACGTGGGCGGCAGGACCGGGCCATCGAGAAAGCGCACGTCGCAGCGCGCGAGGACCTCGTCCATCAGCCCGCCGGCGAGGCGGTAGCGCACGAGCAGGAGCGGCTTAGGCGACATCGCCCTCGATGTCGGCGACGAGGCGGTCGAAGTCAGGGCCATCGAATTCGAGCGTTGCGCGGTCGTGCTTGTCCATCAGCCACTCCCAGAAGTCGAAGTCGATGTCGGACAGGTTGTGCTGGATCACGCCCCACAGCGTCCAGCCGTACTTCGACATCAGGCCCCACATGCGGGCACGCGCCACCTTGGCCGGCGTCGCCTGACCCCAGTAGGCGCCAACGAGCTCCTCGAGCTGGGTGAGCGACAGGTCCGACTCGCTCCACACGTTGCCGAGCTCGAACGAGGCCTCGTTCATGCCCGAGTACTCCCAGTCGATCAAGCGGAAGCGCGCCCCATCCCAGAGGAAGTTCTCGGCGAGCAGGTCGTTGTTGCACGGCACGAGCCGCTCGGGAGCAACCCGCATAGCCTGCTCGAGACGGCGCACCTTCGGCTCGAACTCGTCGTAGCGGTCGGGGACGGCAAAGCCCCGCTCGCGGCAGACCTCGCGATACCCGGCCTGGATGCGGAACATGTCGAAGGGGTCGCGGAAAGCCGGGCCCTGATGCAGTTGACGCAGCGCCATGGCCGCGGCGACGAGGCGATCGCCAGCCTGCATCGTCTCGCGCGACATCGTCTCCGTGCCGTCGAGAAACTCGATCACGAGCATCGCATGCTCCGGCTGGTAGGCGACCACCGGCGGTGCGACGCCGGATGCCGCTGCGGCCACCGAGTTGACGTGCTCGTTGTCGCGATCGATCGCCAGGAGGCCGGTGTCAGG
>CAINDT010000356.1 GCA_903847495.1 uncultured Actinomycetes bacterium | reverse complement strand
GAGATCGAGATCGTGTTGAAGCGCGGCAGGTGCTCCTTGGCGTAGGCCATGGTGTCGACCGTCAGGCGCATCGACGGGCGCGGCGGGTAGATGTAGTTCCCGCGCGCCGCGTACTCCTTGAGGATGTCGTTCTGGATCGTGCCGCTCAACTGCTCCGGCGCGACGCCTTGGCGCTCGCCCGTCAGCTGATACAGGAGCAGCAGCACCGAGGCCGGCGCATTGATGGTCATCGACGTCGATGCCTCGCCCATCGGGATGCCCTTGAACAGGCGCTCCATGTCCTCGACCGAATCGATCGCGACGCCGGTGCGGCCGACCTCGCCGAGGCTCTTCGGATCGTCCGAATCCAGACCGAGCTGCGTGGGCAGGTCGAAGGCGGTCGAGAGGCCCGTCTGCCCGCGCTCGAGCAGCAGGTGGAAGCGCTCGTTGGTCTCCTCCGCGCTCGCAAAGCCGGCGTACTGGCGCATCGTCCACGGACGGGTGCGGTACCCGTCGGCACGCACGCCGCGGGTGTACGGGTACTGGCCGGGCGCACCAACGCCGTCGCTGCCGGGCCCCTCACAGAAGGGCGGCACCGGAATGCCCGACTCGGTCGTCACCTGATCGTCGCTCACGATGTGGCAGCGTAGCCGGACACGGTTCCGCGATGCCCCCGTAGACTGATGCCATGCCGAGCGTCACCGTCCGCCTCTTCGCCGGCCTGCGCGAGCGCGCAGGTACCGGGTCGACCGTCCTCGAGCTGCCGGACGGCGCCGTGGCCGGCGACGTCTGGGCGCTGCTCGAGCTCGGCGAGCAGCCGCCTGGCATCGCCTTCGCGATCAACCGGCAGTACGCCGACGCCGACGCGCCGCTGGCCGAGGGTGACGAGGTTGCGCTGATCCCGCCCGTCTCCGGCGGCTCCGACGAGCCACGCATCGGGGTGACGGTCACGGCCGATCCAATCGACATCGCCGCCGCCCACGCCCGCGCCAACGACGAGCGCGCCGGCGCGCAGGCCGCCTTCACCGGCACGGTCCGGAACGCGACGCGCGGCAAGGAGGTCGTACGGCTCGAGTACGAGGCCTACGAGGAGATGGCCGTGGAGGAGCTGGAGCGCATCGCGCGTCAGGCCGCCGCCGACCACGAGCTGCTCGCCGTCGAGATCGTCCACCGCACCGGCATCGTCATGCCCGGCGAGGCGAGCGTGGTGATCGTCTCCACGTCGCGCCACCGCCCTTCCGCGCTCGCCGCGACGCAGTGGATCATCGAGCAGCTGAAGGTCTCCGTCCCGATCTGGAAGCGCGAGGTCTACGCCGACGGCGCCGTCTGGGTCGGGCGCGGGTCCTGATCCGGATGCTCCAAAAGGGTCTGACCCCTTTGGAGCATCTAACTCCGAACTCGGTTCTGAACTAGATCTTCTCGCCCCCGCGCATGTCGGGGTGATTGCGCGAGAAGTCGGGCTTGAGATCGTCGAGCTCGCGCGCACGGCTGATCGCCGGGCGAGCACCGACGCGGGTGAAGTGCTCCTGCACCGGTGCACCACCGACCTGCACGTCGTCCACGAAGGACTGCCAGCCGACCAGCATGTAGAG
>CAINDT010000355.1 GCA_903847495.1 uncultured Actinomycetes bacterium | reverse complement strand
GGAGCACCGATCGAGCTCGACCTCGTGGAGAACACGCCGAACGACCAGGCGCGCCTGCGCTACGCGGCCGCCGACCTGGTGATCGACCAGCTCAACGTCGGCTGGTACGGCCTCTTCTCGATCGAGTCGATGGCGCTCGGCAAGCCCTGCATCGTGCGGCTCGACGCCGAGGCAGCCGCCGCGACCGAGGATGCGTTCGGCACGAGAATCCCGCTCGTCAACGCCGATCGCGAGACGCTGACCGACACGATCCGCGGCCTCGTGCGCGAGCCGGAACGGCTCACCGAGATCGGCCGCGCCTCGCGCGCCTACGTCGAGCAGGTCCACGGTCACATCGCCGTGGCCGAGCGCATGCTCGACGTGTATCGCCGCCGCGGTCTCGCGTAGGACTTCGCCTAGAGCCTCCGCGCAGGCCAACCCGATAGACTCCGCGGGTGATTACGGGCAAGAGAGTCTTCCTGACCGGCGGCGCCGGCTTCATCGGCACCACCATCGCCGGGCTGCTGGCCGACGAGAACGAGGTTGTCCTCTACGACAACCTCCACAACAACGCGCTGCAGCACACGAACCTCGCCGAGCACCCGAACGTGACCTTCGTGCAGGGCGACATCCTCGACCTCGAGCACATGCGCGGCGCCGCGGAGGGCGCGACGCACATCGTCCACATGGCGGCGATCGCCGGTGTCGCGACGGTGCTCAAGAGCCCCGTCCGCACCATGCGCGTCAACCTGATGGGCACCGCGAACGTCGCCGAAGTCGCCCACGGACTCGGCGACAAGCTGGAGCGTCTCGTTGATTTCTCGACGAGCGAGGTTTTCGGCCGCCACGCGTACAAGGTTGAGGAGACGCACGAGATGTCGGGCGGCCAGGTCGGCGAGGCTCGCTGGTCGTACGCCGTCTCGAAGCTCGCCGGCGAGTTCTTCCTGCATGCGTACTTCGAGGAGTACGGCGTGCCCGTGGCGGTCGTGCGCCCGTTCAACATCTACGGTCCAAACCAGATCGGCGTCGGTGCGATCCACCACTTCGTGCGCCACGCGATCGCGAACGAGGAGATCACCGTCCACAACGACGGTGCCCAGATTCGCGCCTGGTGCTACATGGACGACATCGCCGATGCCGTGATGGAGATCCTCGAGAACGACGACGCGATCGGCCAGTCCTTCAACATCGGCAATCCGCGCAGCGTCTGCACGACGTACGACCTCGCCCTGCGCATCAAGCGCCTCGCCGGGTCTGAGTCGCCGATCGTCTTCAAGCCGCTCGAGTACACCGACGTCGAGATCCGCATCCCCGACATCACGCAGTCGCGCGAGCTGCTCAAGTGGGAGCCGAAGGTCGATCTCGATGAGGGTCTGCTGCGCACGATCGAGTGGTATCGCGCGGAGGCCGGCTCCGCCGCGAAGTGAGCACGGCCGCCCTCGTCGTTCTCGGCGCCGGGCTCTCGCAGCGACCGCTGATCCGCCTGGCGAAGGAGCGTGGCCTGACGACGTGCGTCGTCGATGGTCGCACCGACCGTCCCGCGGCAGCTGATGCCGACATCTTCGTCCACCAGGACTTCTCCGATGTGCCGGGCACGATCGCCGCGCTCGGGGCAGCCGGCATCGAGCCGATCGGCGTGTGCTCGATGGGCTCGGAGCAGGCGGTGGTGCCGGGCGCGCGGCTCGCTGAGGCGCTGGGCTTGCCAGGCCTGCCCGTCTCGGCGGCGCTGGCCGCGACCGACAAGGTCGTGCAGCGCGGTCTCTACCGCGACCATGGTGTCCCGTCCGCCGGCTTCGCTGCCGCACGCACGCTCGACGACGCGCTGGCCGCGTACGACGCACTTGGCCCGCGCGTGATCATCAAGCCCACGGACGGCGCCGCCCAGCGCGGTGTCAGCGATGTGCAGTCCCGCGATGCCGTGGCGATGGCGGTCGAGCACGCGATCCGCGAGTCGCGCACCGGCGAGCTGATCGTCGAGGAGCACCTGATGGGCCGCGAGTACACCGTCAACGC
>CAINDT010000354.1 GCA_903847495.1 uncultured Actinomycetes bacterium | reverse complement strand
GTCCTCGCGGACGGCGAGACGATGGATCGTGTCGCCCACGACCTTCTTCGTCGTGTCCATCAGCTGCGTGGCGATCTCGCCCAGCAGGCCACCGGCGGCGTTGCGGTCCTCGGCAAGGCTGAAGCCCTGCTCCTCGGCCCACGCGTTGAGCATGCGGGCCCAGTACTCGTCGTCATCGTCGAAGCCGTCCTCGGAACCGGACGCGATGTACTTGCGGCGGCGGTTCAGACGATCGGCGACGCGGCCGACCTCCTCCTCGCGCTCTGCCTCAAGCTCCTCGCGCTCGGCGACGATCTTGCGCTCCAGCTCCGACAGATCGGCCGCACGGGCCTCCTCATCGACGTGGGTGCAGATGTGCGCGGCGAAGTACAGGACCTTCTCGAGGTCCTTCGGCGCGATGTCGAGCAGGTAGCCGATGCGGCTGGGCACGCCCTTGAAGAACCAGATGTGCGAGACGGGCGCGGCCAGGTCGATATGACCCATGCGCTCGCGACGCACCTTCTGGCGCGTCACCTCGACGCCGCAGCGCTCGCAGATGATGCCCTTGTAGCGGACGCGCTTGTACTTGCCGCAGTAGCACTCCCAGTCCCGCGTGGGACCGAAGATGCGCTCGCAGAAGAGACCGTCCTTCTCCGGCTTGAGCGTGCGGTAGTTGATCGTCTCGGGCTTGGTGACCTCACCGCTCGACCAGGACTGGATGTCCTTGGTCGAGGCGAGGCCGATCTTGATGTAGTCGAAATCGCTGACGTCGATCATGTCTATATCTCCTTATCGAGTGGGATGCCGTTGGTCGCCGGGGCGCCCTACAGCTCCCCCTCCTCGTCAGCGGGCTCACCGGCGCCAAGCGCCAGTGCGTCCTCGTCATCAGCATCGCCGGCCTCGGCCTCGAGGTCGACCTCCGAGTCGAGCGTGGCGTCCGCCGCGGCCTCGTCGGTGTCGTCCTCCATCACGTCGGCCTCGTCCACGTCGGAGTCACCCTCGCCGCGGACGCGGTCCGCCGACAGGTCGACGCCGAGCTCCTCGGCAGCGCGAATCAGCTCGTCGTCCTCCTCGGAGACGAGCACGTCGCGGCCGTCGTCGCGCATCGGGCGCACGTCGAGGGCGAGCGACTGCATCTCCTTGAGGAGCACCTTGAAGCTCTCCGGCACGCTCGGCTCGGGGATGTTCTCACCCTTGACGATGGCCTCGTACGCCTTGACGCGACCGACCGTGTCGTCGGACTTGATCGTGAGCATCTCCTGGAGGGTGTGCGCGGCGCCGTACGCCTCGAGCGCCCACACCTCCATCTCGCCGAAGCGCTGGCCACCGAACTGCGCCTTGCCGCCCAGCGGCTGCTGGGTGACGAGCGAGTACGGGCCCGTGCTGCGCGCGTGGATCTTGTCGTCCACGAGGTGCAGGAGCTTGAGGATGTACATGTAGCCGACGGTGATCCGCTGGTCGTACGGCTCGCCCGTCTTGCCGTCGAACAACTGGACCTTGCCCGACACGCGGCGGCCCTTCTCGTCGCTGTGCTGGAGCTTGACCGGCGAGTCCTTGTGCTTCTCGATCCAGTTGTAGAGCTCGTCATCGACCTCCTCGACGGTCGCGCCGTCGAAGACCGGCGTCGCCACCCACTCGGAGGGGCTGACGTCGTCGTCGGTGCGGTACTTGGCCGCGAAGCCGAGGTGCGTCTCGAGGATCTGCCCGATGTTCATGCGGCTCGGCACGCCCAGCGGGTTGAGGATCATGTCGATCGGCGTGCCGTCCTCGAGGAACGGCATGTCCTCGTCGGGCACGATCTTCGAGATGACGCCCTTGTTGCCATGGCGTCCGGCGAGCTTGTCGCCCTCGGAGATCTTGCGCTTCTTGGCGACGTAGACGCGGACCAGCTGGTTGACGCCGGCGTTGAGCTCGTCGCCATTCTCGCGGTCGAACGTCTTGACGTCGATGACCTTGCCGCCGTCGCCGTGCGGGACCTTCAGCGAGGTATCGCGCACCTCGCGCGCCTTCTCCTTGAAGATCGCGCGGATCAGCTTCTCCTCCGCGGTCAGCTCGGTCTCGCCCTTCGGGGTGACCTTGCCGACGAGCAGGTCGCCGGAGCGGACCTCGGCGCCGATGCGGATCACGCCCATCTCGTCGAGGTCGCGCAGCGACTCCTCCGAGCGGTTCGGGATGTCGCGGGTGATCTCCTCGTCGCCGAGCTTCGTCGAGCGGGCGTCGACCTCGTACTCGTCGATGTGGACCGACGAGAGGATGTCGTCCTTGACGACGCGCTCCGAGAGGATGATCGAGTCCTCGAAGTTGTAGCCCTCCCACGTCATGAACGC
>CAINDT010000353.1 GCA_903847495.1 uncultured Actinomycetes bacterium | reverse complement strand
CTCTTGGAGGCCAGGCGCTTGGCGCCCTTGACCTCCTTGAGGATCTGCGTCGCGCGACGCGCCACGCGGGCGCGCAGGGCGGCCGGCTCGATCAGCACGGCCTCGCCGCGGTACTTGATGACCTCGTCCTCGAGCCAGCGCTCGGAGTCGAACGTGATCGTGTCGAGGATCGCGCCGTCGCGCAGCTGGGAGGCGCCGGTGCGCTTCTCCGACTCGCGCAGGGCGATGGCGGGGGAGAACCAGACGCTGACGGAGCCCTTCGTGCCGCCCAGGCTGCGCTGCTCGGCGAGGTTCGTGAGGCCCTCGCGCGGCTCGAAGGAATCCTTCGTGCGCTCGGCGGTCTGGATGCGGTCGATGCGGAACGTGCGCTCGCCCTCGGCGCCGACATCCCAGGCCTCGACGTACCAGTCCGAGTTGACGCCGCGCAGCTTGTACGGCTCGATCACGCGTTCTGCGACCTCGTTCGACGTGCGCGACAGGTACGTGATGCGGACGAGGCGGTGGCGCTCGATCGCCCACGAGATCTCGCCGATGACGTCCTCGGGGACGCCGACATCGACCGTGGTCGAGGGCTGGCCGCCGGGGACGCCGCCGCCGCACGCGATCTCGACCTTCTCGCGCACGCTGGCGAGCGTCGAGTTGGTGGCGCCGGCGATCTGCGGACCGACGAGATCGAGGGCCATCAGGATCGCCTTCGCCTCGAGCGGCGACAGGCGGGCCGGGCGACGGAAGTCCTCGCCGTACAGCTCCTTCTGGACGTTGATCATGCCCTCCTCGTCGAGCTCGGCGTAGACGGCGTAGCAGCCGCCGCCGAAGTTGACGAGGTTGAGGAGGTTGATCTGCTCGACCATCTCCTCGTCGTCGATCTTGTAGCGATCCTGCAGGACCGAGGCCGCGATGCTGCCGCTCTGGTCGGTGCCGCACGTCTCGAGGAGGTCGGCGAGCAGGGCCTGGAGCACCGCGAAGCGCTCGGGCGCGACCGGGTTCGACGGGCGGGCGACGGGCGTCTCGGGCTCCGTGACGATCTTCTTCGGCGCGGCGATGGCTGGCGTGTCGCCGGCGTGCGCGTCGCGGACGTTCTCGAGCGCCTCGACGACGGCGCTGACGACCTCGCTCGGACCGAGCGGCAGCACCTGACCGCCGAGGCCGAGGATCCACTCGACGAGGCGATCGACGTCGCTGTACTGCGTCTCGAACGTGGCGGAGCGATCCTCGTGCGTCGTGACCTCGCCGTGCTTGTTGAACAGCCGGTCCACCAGCCAGGCGGCGCTCGGCGCTACGTACAGCGTGGCCTCGCCCGTGGGCTCATCGAGCGCCCACGGCGCGCGATCGCGATACGTGGCGGGATCGAAGTCGGCGGGGCGGCGGAAGTCGCGCTCCTTGCGGGTGTGGAAGCGCATGTCACCGCGGATGCGCGACACGCGGAAGTTGCGGATCGCGTCGCGGTCGTGGTCGTGGCCGACGAGGTACCAGTTGGAGTCGGAGAAGTAGAGGCCGTACGGATCGACCGTGCGCGACTTCTCCTGGCCCGTGCTGATCGCGAAGTACGAGAAGACGATCGTCTTCTGCTTCGAGATGGCGCCCTCGAGCTTGGCGAGGCGCGCGGCGATCTCGGGGGAGTGGCCACCGCCGGAGAGGTCGAGCGATACGCCGATGGCGGGCGACTGCTCGAGCACGCCCGGGCGGCCTAGCGCGAGGTTCTGCAGCGCCAGACGCAGCGGCGCCGCGTAGGCGAACTGGCCCTCGAGCAGGAACAGACTCGTGTTGAGCGCGGCCAGCTCGCGGTCGGTCAGGTGCAGCGGCGGCAGGAAGTAGTTCTCGCGCGTGAGCGTGTAGAGCTCCTCGCCGGTGAACTCATCGCGGTTCGACTTGATCGGCACGCCCAGCGCCAGCAGCTCGGCGCGATCGGCGTAGAAGCGACGGGCGAAGGCCTCGTCGGACATGTCGTAGTAGCCCTCGACCGCGTTCTTTGCGTCGCGCGCGGTGATCGGCCGCTTCTCGGCCATGATGTACGCGACCAGCGAGAGCTGGCGGATCAGCTTGTCGGCGTCATGACTCAATGGTCAGCCCCCGACGGGCCATGCGGCTTCCTCGCTCCCATGGGTGGGGAGCATAGGCAGAAACCGTCGTCGCTGCGCGGGTATTCGACGGGGAACCGCCCCAAAAATCCGCTATTTGCGGGGAAAAGAGGGTGGTAGTCTCGACCCCGTGAGCCGCGTAGTCGCCCATCTCGACCTCGACGCGTTCTTCGCAGCCGTCGAGGTGCTCGAGAATCCTGCGCTGCAGGGCCTGCCGCTCGTCGTGGGCGGTGATCCGCTCGGCCGTGGGGTCGTCGCGACGGCGTCGTATGAGGCGCGCGCGTTCGGCATCCGCTCGGCGATGAGCTCGGCCGAGGCGTACCGGCGCTGCCCTACCGCGACCTTCGTGCGTCCCGAGATGGCCAAGTACAAGCGGCACTCGGAGGGGGTCTGGTCGCTGGTGCGCGGCGCGGTACCCGTCGTGGAGCAGGTCGGCATCGACGAGGGCTACCTGGACCTGAGCGACGTTGCCGACACGGCTGGCGCGGCGCGGCGCTTTCTCGGCGACCTGCAGCAGCGCATCCGCACGGAGACTGGTCTCGGTGCGTCGTTCGGTTGCGGCACCGGCAAGACGATCGCCAAGATCGCCTCCGATCAGGACAAGCCGGTGGGCCTCGTCGTGGTGGCGGCCGGACGGGAGGAGGAGTT
>CAINDT010000352.1 GCA_903847495.1 uncultured Actinomycetes bacterium | reverse complement strand
GAGGCGCTGGCCCGAGACGAGCTCGGGCAGCCACTGCTCCTTCTGGGCATCAGTGCCGAACAGGTAGATCGGCATCGTGCCGAGCGAGGTGTGCGCCGCGACCGTCACGCCGACAGAGGCGTCGATGCGCGTGAGCTCCTCGACCGCAATCGCGTAGAGCAGGGAATCGCCGCCCGCGCCGCCGATCGCCTCGGGGAACGGAATGCCCATCAGACCGAGCTGCGCCATCTCCTCGACGATCTCGTACGGGAAGCGGTGCTCGCGATCGATCTCCTCCGCGATCGGACCGATCCGCGTCTCGGCGAAGTCGCGCACCACGGCGCGGAAGTCCTCGTACTCAACAGGCAGATCGAGATCCATCAGGCGCTCCTCGCGAGGGGCGCGTCGCTCGCGCCGTGACCGGCAGCATATCGGCGTCGCGGCGTCCACAGCGTGACGCCCGAGTGCGCCTATGCTCCCGGCTGTGGAACCCATCAACGGCAGCGGCTCCCCCAGAATCGCGATCATCGGCGCCGGCTTCAGCGGCATCGGCATGGCGATCCGCCTCAAGCAGGCGGGTATCACAAGCTTCACGATCTACGAGGCCGCACCCGAGGTCGGCGGTACGTGGTTCCACAATTCGTACCCCGGCGCGGCGTGCGATATCGGCTCGCACCTCTACTCGTTCTCGTTCAAGCGCAACCATGAGTGGACGAAGACGTACGCCGGCCATGAGGAGATCCTCGAGTACCTGAAGGCGTGCATGCGCGAGGAGGATCTCTACCGACAGACGCGGCTGAGCACGCCGATCGAGAGCGCCGCCTACGACGACGCCTCGTGCACGTGGACGCTCACCACGGGAGACGGCGAGCGGATCGAGACGGACGTCGTGATCTTCGGCTGCGGCCAGCTGAACGAGCCGGTCCGCCCCGACATCCCGGGCCTCGACGACTTCCAAGGCCGTATGTTCCACTCAGCCCGCTGGGACCACGACTACGACCTGACGGGCAAGCGCGTCGCCGTGATCGGCAACGGGGCGAGCGCCGCGCAGTTCGTCCCCGAGGTCGCCAAGGAGGCTGCGCACCTGACGGTGTGCCAGCGCTCCAACTCGTGGATCGTCCCGCGCCGCGACTTCCCGTACAGCGAGACGCAGAAGCGCCGCTTTCGGCGGATCCCCGGCGTCGAGAGCCTGCATCGGCTCGGCATCTTCTGGTTCAACGAGCAGGGCTTCCTCGCCTTCCGCCCCGGGCAGAAGTGGTGGGGTCTGATCCAGGGCTCTGACAAGGCCGAGGAGTGGCAGAACATCGCGCTGCGCCACCTCGAGAAGCAGGTGCCGGATCCGGAACTGCGCGCCCGCCTGACCCCTGACTACGGCATCGGCTGCAAGCGCGTGCTCCTGTCGAACGACTGGTACCCCACGCTGCAGCGCAACGACGTGGACCTCGTGACCGACCGCATCACCCGCGTGACCGCCGACTCGATCGAAACGGAGGCCGGCACGGTCGGGCCGCTCGACGCGATTATCCTCGGCACCGGCTTCGACTCGACGAAGTTCATGTCGACCGTAAAGATCACGGGGGCCGACGGCGTCGATCTCGCGACCGCCTGGGCCGACGGCCCGAAGGCGCATCTCGGCATCACCGTCGCGGGCTTCCCCAACCTCTTCATGCTCTACGGCCCGAACACGAACCTCGGACACGGCACGATCATCTTCATGATCGAGTGCCAGATCCGCTACATCCGCAAGTGCATCCAGAAGATGCGGCGCGATCACCTCCAGGTGCTCACCGTCGACCCGCACGCGCAGGCGCGCTTCAACGCGCAGCTGCAGGAGGATCTCGCGAAGTCCGTCTGGGCGAGCGGCTGCGCGTCGTGGTACGTCACGAGAGACGGCAAGGTGCTCAACAACTGGTCGAGCTTCATGCTCGGCTACTGGAAGCACACGCTGCGCCCGAACTTCGATGAGTTCATCACGGCCTAGTTGAGGCGGTACGGTTCTCCTATGACCCGACGCACAGTCATCTCCGGCGGACCGATCCTGACGATGGCGGCCGAGATGCGCGCTGAGGCCGTCGCGGTGCTGGACGAGCGCATCCTCCACGTCGGCTCGCTCGAGGAGTG
>CAINDT010000351.1 GCA_903847495.1 uncultured Actinomycetes bacterium | reverse complement strand
GAGCACCCAGCGGTTCGCGTCGGTGGCCGTCAGCGAGAACGTCCACTTCGCCATGCCGAAGCGACGCGACAGCTCGTCGGCCACCCAGATCGCGTCGTCCGTCGGCAGCATCGTCGTGACGCCGCCGAGGTCGCCCATCCGACGCTGCACCGCGGCCACCGTCGCCTCCGGCGAGTGCCCCGCCATCGCGCCGGTATCGCCCAGACAGAAGTCGATCAGCTCGTTGCCGTCGACGTCGGTGATGCGATTGCCCTTGGCGCACTCGAAGAAGATCGCGTGCTGGCCGGCCCAGATCTGCATCCACTGCATCGGCACGCCGCCGATCATGTGCGCGTTGGCGCGCTCGGCCAGCACCTGCGACTGCGGGGTGCGGCTGGCGAGGGTGGCGCGCTCGCGCGCAATCAGCTCGGCAAGGCGGGTGCGGTCGATCTCGATACGGTCGGTGCGCGTCATGGTTGCTCCGGGTCGATTCGCCACGGGATGGTACCGCCGGTGTCACGATTGCGTCCATGGACACGCCGCCCTTCACCCGCGTCGTCGCCGCGCTGCCGACGAGCGTGCCGTTCGTCGGGCCCGATCAGATCGAGCGTGAGAGCGGCGTGCCGTTCCGCGCCCGTCTCGGTGCCAACGAGAACGTGCTCGGCCCGTCGCCGCGGGCGATCGCCGCGATCGGCGCCGTGGCAGGCGAGGCTTGGAAGTACGGCGATCCTCTCGCCTACGACCTGCGCGCGGCACTGGCCGAGCACCATGGCGTGCCGATCGAGGCGATCGTCGCCGGTCAGGGCATCGACGGGCTGCTCGGCAATGCCGTGCGCCTGTTCGTCGAGCCGGGCACACCTGTCGTGATGGCACAGGGCGGCTACCCGACGTTCTCGTTCCACGTACGCGCCTCCGGTGGACGGTTGGTCGAGGTGCCGTACCGAGACGACCATGCTGATCTGGAGGCGATGGTGGCGGCTGCGCATGCTGAGAACGCGCGGCTCGTCTACCTCACCAATCCCGACAACCCGATGGGGACACGCTGGGATGCCACGGCTCTGACCACCTTCCGCACCGCGCTGCCCGCCGACACGATGCTCCTGATCGACGAGGCCTACATCGAGTTCGCACCTGCGGGCACCGCGCCGCCCTTCGCGCTTGATGATCCGGGCGTGCTGCGCTTCCGGACCTTCTCGAAGGCGTACGGACTCGCCGGTCTGCGTGTCGGCTACGCGGTCGGCGCACCATCGACCATCGCCGCATTCGATCTCGTACGCGAGCACTTCGGCATGGGCCGCCTGCAACACGCGGGCGCCATTGCCGCGCTCGCGGATCAGGAGCACCTGCAGGCCGCCATTGACTTCACGGCCGCCGGCCGCGAGCGCATCGCGAGCATCGCGGACTCGCTGGGCCTCGACGTCGTGCCGTCAAGCGCCAACTTCGTGTGCATCGACCTCGGCCGCGACGGCGCCTTCGCCCGCGCGGTGTGTGCGGAATTGAACCGCCGTGGCGTCTTCGTCCGCATGCCCTGGATCGCACCGCAGGACCGCTGCCTGCGTGTCAGCGTCGGCGACGCCGAGGCGTTCGCCATCCTCGAGCGCGACCTGCCGATCGCACTCGCCGCGGTCTGACCGCAGGCCGCCTGCGGGAGAGTGCGCGCCCGCACACGCGTCAGATCGACCGGCCAGCGGCGTCCTCTACGGTGAGAGCAATGACCGGTCGTCACCTGATCCTCCCCCTCGTGGTTCTCGCGTTGCTGGCCGGATCCGCCACGGCCTCGGCGAGCACCCTCGTCACGCGCAACCCCCAGAGCGGCGTCAAGCTCGAAGTCAATCGCAACGGCGTTGCGCTGATGACCGTCAAGGTCGGCGGTCGCTGGCAGCACATCCTCGCGTGGGGTGCCATCAACCTCTCGCGCGGACGCCTGCGCCTCGACTTCTCCGGCGGGCAGGGCGAGAGCGGCGCCAGCTGGCAGACGTTCCGCAACGTCTGCCAGCGCTACCGCGGCGAGCAGTTCGCCGGCATCGAGATGGCCGTGGCCAAGTGCACGGCACCGGACGGCAGCCACTGGGCGGTCCAGCAGTGGAAGCGCGCCGTGCGCAACTACGGCGGCACCACGGGCTCGACCGAGGTGCGGATCTCGCACTGGCGGGGACCCGTCGCCGACCTCGCGATCTTCGCCGATTGGTCTCGTTACGGCCCCAGCAAGGGCGTCAAGGGGCCGCACCTGTTCGGCACGTACACGTGGCAGGGCATCCCGGTCG
>CAINDT010000350.1 GCA_903847495.1 uncultured Actinomycetes bacterium | reverse complement strand
CCGCGCTCATGCGCGCCTTGCGCAGGCTGTTGATGGCGTGTCCGTCGGCAAGCTGTCGGGGGCCGTCGGCGCGTACGGCAACATCGACCCGCGGGTCGAGGATCAGGTGCTCGCCGCGCTCGGTCTCGGCGTCGAACCCGCCTCCACACAGGTGGTGTGCCGCGACCGCCACGCCGCGTACCTCAGCGCCATCGCGATCGCCGGCGGCTCGCTCGACCGCTTCGCGACCGAGCTCCGCCACCTGCAGCGCAGCGAAGTGCGCGAGACCGAGGAGCCGTTCGGCAAGGGCCAGAAGGGCTCGTCGGCGATGCCGCACAAGAAGAACCCGATCACCTGCGAGCGCATCTCCGGCCTGGCGCGCGTGCTGCGCGGCAACGCCGTCGTCGGCATGGAGGACATGCCACTCTGGCACGAGCGCGACATCTCGCACTCGTCGGCCGAGCGCGTCGTGCTCGCCGACTCGTCGATCTTGCTCGACTACATGCTGGCCAAGTTCACGTGGGTCATCCAGGGCCTCGTGGTGCGCACCGAGCGCATGCGTCAGAACCTCGACGCCTCGCAGGGCCTGCCGTTCTCTGGCCGCGTCCTGCTCGCGCTGGTCGAGGCCGGCCTGTCCCGCGAGGACGCTTACGTGATCGCTCAGCGCAACGCGCTGCAGGCCTGGGAGACGGGCGAGCACTTGCGCGACCTCGTGCTCGCCGACCCCGACGCGCAGCAGCTCGACGCGGCGGTGCTCGACAAGGCGTTCTCGCTTGACGAGGTGCTCGCCAGCACCGAGATCCCGTTCGGGCGGCTCGGCGCATGAGTGCCGGTCTCGAGAAGTACCTGATCGGACGCGGCAAGGTCCGCGAGATCTACGACCTTGGCTCCGACGGGCTCCTGCTCGTGGCGAGCGACCGCATCAGCGCCTTCGACGTGATCATGCCCAACCCGATTCCCGACAAGGGACGCGTGCTCACGGGTATGACGCTGTTCTGGCTCGACCGCACCCAGGGCATCGTCCCGAACCACCTGCGTGGCGCCTGGCCGGGCGAGCTGCCCGACGAGGCAGGCGCGCCCGAGCTGCGCGGCCGCGCGATGCTCTGCGAGAAGCTCACGATGCTGCCAATCGAGTGCGTCGTGCGCGGCTACCTGGCTGGGTCTGGGTGGAAGGACTACCGCGCCAGCGGCGGCGAGGTCTCGGGCCATCATCTGCCCGAGGGCATGGAGGAGGCGCAGCAGCTGCCGACGCCGATCTTCACGCCCGCCACCAAGGCCGAGATGGGCGACCACGACGAGAACATCACCGTCGACCAGGCACGCAATCTGATTGGCGCCGAGGAGTTCGCGGCCGTCGAGGCCGCCTCGATCGCGCTGTACGAGCACGCCGCCGCGCACGCTCGCGAGCGCGGCATCATCCTCGCCGACACGAAGTTCGAGTTCGGCTACGACGCCGACGGTCGTCTCGTGCTCGGCGACGAGGTGATGACGCCCGACTCGTCGCGCTGGTGGCCCGTCGATGGCTATCGCACCGGTATCTCGCCGCCGTCGTACGACAAGCAGTACGTGCGCGACTACCTCGAGACGCTCGACTGGGACAAGACTGCGCCGGGCCCCGAACTGCCCGCCGACGTGGTTCGCGGAACGGCCAATCGCTACCGCGAGGCCTATGAGACCCTGACCGATTCGAGCTTCGACGACTATCTCGACAAGATGGAGGTGGAACGGTGAGAGTCACCGTCCTCGTTCGACCCAAGCAGGGCATCCGCGATCCGCAGGGCGAGGCCATCGGCCGCTCCCTCAACGGCCTCGGCTACGGCGTCTCCGCCGTCCACGCCGGCAAGATCTTCGACCTCGACGTCGACACCGACGATGCGGCTGAGGCCAAGCGCATTGGTGAGGAGGCCGCGGCCAAGGTGCTCTCGAACGATCTGATCGAGGGCTTCGAGGTGATCGTTGGCTAAGGTCGGCGTCATCACGTTCCTCGGCTCGCTCGACGATCGCGACGCGCTGCGCGCGGTGTCGACCGTGGGTGGCACGCCCGTGCCGCTCTGGCACGGGGATACCGACCTCAAGGGCGTCGATGCGATCCTGCTGCCCGGTGGCTTCTCCTACGGCGACCATCTGCGCTGCGGAGCGCTCGCGCGCTTCGCGCCGATCATGGCCGCCGTCGCCGACTTCGCTGCCGCCGGTGGCCCGGTGCTCGGCATCTGCAACGGCTTCCAGATTCTCTGCGAGGCCGATCTGCTGCCCGGCATCCTCACGCCCAACCACGGTCAGCGGTTCATCTGCCGCGACGTGGACCTGATCGTCCAGAGCGCGTCGCCGTGGATCGGCAACCGCCCGGTCGGCGAGTCGATCACCGTGCCGGTCAAGCACGGGGACGGCGCGTGGTTCCATCCGCAGGAGGGGCTCGCCGAGCTCGAGGCCAATGGACAGATCCTGCTGCGCTACAGCGAGGACATCAACGGCGCGACGGATCGCATCGCCTGCATCACCAACGCCACGGGCAACGTCTGCGGCCTGATGCCGCATCCGGAGCACGCGGTCGATCCGCTGCTCGGGTCGATCGACGGCCAGCTGCTCGTCGGCCGGCTCACCGCCGCCTAATCTTCCGCGCAGAGCGTTCTCATCGACAGGCCCCACGCTGGGGACCAATCACGACAAGGAGTTCCCCGATGGCACAGGTCTCGATCGGCTCGCTGAGCGACTTCCCCGAAGGCACCCCGACGTTCGCCGAGGCGGACGGTACGCGCCTGTGCATCGTGCGCGTTGGCGACACGGTGCATGCGATCTGCGACGACTGCCCGCACGCCGAGGCCTCGCTCAGTGAGGGCGACTTCATCGCCGAGGACATGGCCGTCGAGTGCCCGCTGCACGGCAGCGCGTTCAACCTCGAGTCGGGCGACCCTGACGCGCCGCCCGCCACGGAGGCCGTGCAGGTCTTCCCGGTGACGATCGACGGCGACGACGTGCTCGTCGAGGTCTGAGCAGATGCCGATCGCGCTGATCGTCGGAGGTGGCATGGCCGGTCGTGCCGCTGCGGTGACGCTGCGGCGCGTCGGCTATCAGGGCGAGATCGTGCTCGTCGGCGACGAGACCACGCCGCCGTACGATCGCCCGCCGTTGTCCAAGTCGGTGATCGTCGGCACCGCCGATCTCGACAAGGTGATCAAGCCGGCGCTCGAGACGTACGCCGAGGACGGCATCGACCTGCGCCTCGGCGTGGCCGTCACGGCCGCCGACGCGACGGCGCGCACCGCCACGCTGTCGGACGGTGCCGAGGTGGCATGGGACGCGCTCGTGATCGCCACGGGCTGCGCGCCGCGCGAGGTGCCGATCCCGGGTCTCGACAAGCCCGGCGTCTTCCGCATCACGCGGATGGACGAGGCGCTGGCGATCCAGGCGGTGCTGGCCTCGGGGCCGAAGCGCCTGGCCATCATCGGGGGCGGCTTCATCGGCATGGAGGCCGCGACCGCCGCCGTCGCACACGGCCACACCGCCACGGTGATCGAGGCAGCGCCCGAGCCGATGGCCCGGCCGCTCGGTCTCGCGGTCGCCGAGCACGTGCTGCGCTGGGCGACCGACCGTGGCGTCGAGGTGCTGGCGGGCGTTGGGGTGGAAGAGGTGCTCGGTGACGATCGCGCCTCCGGCGTGAAGCTCGCAAACGGCGAGATCATCGACGCCGATCTCGTGATCTGCGCGATCGGGCAGGTACCGCGCCTTGGGCTGGCGCAACTGCTCGGCTGCGCGGAGGAGGCCGGTGGGGTGCGGGTCGACGCGTCGATGCAGACCAGCGTCGAGGGCGTCTACGCCGTCGGTGACATCGCCGCCTTCCCGAGCAAGTGGGCCGACGAGGATCGCATCCGCATCGAGCACGCCGCCGTTGCAATCGGTCATGGCCAGACCGCGGCGGAGCACATCGCCACGGGCGAGGGGCTGTTCGAGGACCTGCCGTCGTTCTGGTCCGATCAGGGCGACATCACGCTCAACATGGTCGGCGTGGCGCGCCCCGAGGACGAGATCGTCTGGCGTGGCGACCGCGACCTGCCGGCGTGCACGGCGTTCTACCTGCGCGATGGGGTGTTGCGCGCTGCGATGTCGGTCGGGGACATGAAGACCCTGCGCGGCGTGCGCAAGCTCTTCGCGGCCGGCGTGTCGCCGAGTGCGGACCAGCTGGCCGATCCCGACGTGGATCTCGCAGCACTCGCCGCAGCGGGCTAGGACGCCTCAGACGGCGGGTGTCCGCTTGGCGTACAGCCGCGCCCGCAGCCACAGCGAGACGTAGACGAGCGCCACGAGCGCGGGCACCTCGATCAGCGGGCCGATCGTACCGGCCAGCGCCTGGCCCGACGTGACGCCCCAGACGCCGATCGAGACGGCGATCGCCAACTCGAAGTTGTTGCCCGCCGCGGTGAACGCGAGCGTCGCCGTCTTGGCGTAGCCGAGCCGGCTGCGCCAGCCCGCGGCGAACGCGAGCGACCACATCACGGCGAAATAGAGGAGCAGCGGAATCGCGATACGCACGACCGAGAGCGGGTCGGAGGTGATCGCAGTGCCCTGGAGCGCGAACATCACCACGATCGTGAAGAGCAGGCCGTAGAGCGCAAGCGGGGCGATGCGGGGGATGAACGTGCCCTCGTACCACGCTCTGCCACGCCGCCGCACGCCGACCCGTCGCGTCAGGAAGCCCGCCACGAGCGGCACGCCGAGGAAGAACAGCACCGCCTTGGTGATGTCCCACGTCGAGAACGCCACGTCCTGCGTATCCAGCCCGAGCCAGCCGGGCAGGATCTTGAGGTAGAACGTCCCGAGCAGGGCGTAGGCGAGCACCTGCAGGATCGAGTTGATCGCAACGAGCAGCGCAGCGGCCTCGCGATCGCCGAACGCGAGGTCGTTCCAGATCAGCACCATCGCGATGCAGGGGGCGAGGCCGATCACGATCAGGCCCGTCCGGAACGCGGGCTGGTCGGCCAGCAGAAGCCAGGCGAGCGTGAACATCACGAGTGGCGCGACGACCCAGTTGAGGAACAGCGCGATCCAGAACAGCCGCCGGTCGCGCGTGACGCGTCCCATGTCCTCGTAGCGGACCTTCGCGAGGACGGGGTACATCATCAGCAGCAAGCCGAGTGCGATCGGCAGCGACGTCTGGCCGATGCGGATCGCGTCCAGTACGTCCTGGACCTGCGGCACGAGGCGGCCGAGCAGCAGGCCACCGATCATCGCGAGCAGGATCCAGGCGGGCAGGTAGCGGTCGAGCAGCGAGAGTCGCCCGAGGATCGCCTCGTTAGCGGCGTGTATCTCGGATCCGCCGTCGCCGCTCATGCCGGTTGCGGACGGGCGCTACCCGTCGTCGCGCTGCTTGCGCAGGAACTCCTGCAGCTCGGCCTCGAGCTCGTCGGCGCTGGGGAGGTTCTCCGAGGTGATCTCGTCGAGCGCCATGCCGGGGCTGCCATCGTCCTCGCCCTCGTGCTCCTCGTCGTCGTAGTCCTCGTCGTCCTCATCGTCATAGTCGTCGCCGTTGTCGAGGCGATCCTCGAGGTCGGTGACGTAGGAGCGCATCTCGGCGTCCTTCTCGACGACGCGCGCGATCTGGCGGTCGAACTCGGCAGAGGCCGTCTCGAGCTCGGTCGGCGAGAGGTCGCACTCGATGATCGGCTCGAGCGCGTTGATCAGCGCGAGCGCGGCTGTGGGGTTCGGGTTGCCGCCGAGGTAGTGCGGCACGGCGGCCCAGAGGCTGGCCGACGGGATACCCGCCTTGCCGAGGTCGTCGTGGAGCACGCCGACGATGCCGGTCGGCCCCTCGTAGCGCACCGGCTCGAGGTCGAAGCGGTCGATCAAGGAAGGATCGTGCGCCGCGCCAGACACCGGAATGTCGCGCGTATGCGGCGTGTCGGCGAGCAAGCCACCGAGCGTCACGGCGAGCGTGCAGCCGAGCTCCTTCGCCAGTGCGGCGATCGAGCGGCTGAACTCGCGCCAGCGGAAGTTCGGTTCGACGCCGATCACGAGGATGATGTCGCGCTCGCCATTCGGCAGGTGCGCGTGGAAGAACTCGGTCTCGGGCCACGTGATCTGGCGGACGTGCCCCTCTTCGATCGTCACCTGCGGGCGGGTCTGCTGGTAGTCGACGAAGCCGTCCGAGTCGATCTCGCCGAAGCGCACGGCGTCGAGGTTGTTCTTCAGGAACGCCGCCGCGATCGTCGCCGCCGTGCCGCCGTCGTTCCAGCCGCGGAAGGCCGCGATCAGGATCGGGTCGCGGAGCGTCGGGCGGGAGGTCAGCTGGATTGGGCCCACAACCGAACACTACGCGGAACGGCGGCGCGTCGGCGACACCGCAGCCGCAACGTCACCGTGGCGGCTTCGGCGGGCGCTTGGGCAGCTGCGACCAGAGGTCTTCCGGCAGGCTGACCGGCCCGCGGATCATGCGCCCGTTGCGGCGGTAGCCCACGCGTACGAAGCGCGTGCCGTCGGTGCGCTCGAGCGATTGGACCGCGATCTCGCCGGTCGCAGGATCGCCCGGGAGGATCTCCTCGGCGAGGAGGACGGCGCGTCCGCCAGGTACGGCGATCGTGGCGCGGGCGGGAGGGGAGGAGGGAGTGGAGATGCTCATGCGTCGATCGTCGTCGGCAGGCACGCGCAGGCGAGCGACGAGTGCCGACCGCTTCGTGTCGCAGCCGCGCGTGATGCAGTCGAACCGTCAATGCCGACAGGTGCCTCCGCTAGTGTTGGTCAACGCGTGAACCACGTCTCCGACCCCTCGCTGCATCGCCAACTCGGGCTGACGGATGACGAGTACGCGCAGATCGTCGTCCTGATGGGGCGCGAGCCGAATCACTTCGAGCTGGCCGTGTTCTCGCTGCTCTGGAGCGAGCACTGCGGGTACAAGCATTCGCGTGCGGTGCTGCGCCGCTTCCCGACCGATGGCCCCGCCGTGCTGCAGGGCCCGGGCGAGAATGCGGGCGTCGTCGACGTCGGCGACGGCCTCGGCGTGGCGTTCAAGGTGGAGAGCCACAATCACCCGTCCGCGGTCGAGCCCTTCCAGGGCGCGGCGACCGGCGTCGGCGGCATCCTCCGCGATGTCTTCGCCATGGGCGCTCGCCCGATTGCCGTGCTCGACTCGCTCCGCTTCGGCGATCCCGCCACGGAGCGCACGCGCCGTCTGCTCGACGGTGCGGTGCGCGGCATCGGCCACTACGGCAACTGCGTCGGCGTCGCCAACATCGGCGGCGAGGTGCGGTTTGACCCGGGCTACGAGCAGTCGTGCCTCGTCAACGCCATGTGCATCGGCGTCCTCAAGGCCTCCGACCTCAAGAGCGCCACGGCCGCCGGCATCGGCAACCTCGTCGTCCTGTTCGGTGCGCGCACCGGCCGCGACGGCATCGGCGGCGCCTCCGTGCTCGCCTCGCAGGACATCGACGCGGGCGGCGACGACAAGCGCCCCACCGTCCAGATCGGCGATCCCTACATGGAGAAGCGCCTGATCGAGACCTCGCTCGAGCTCGTGCGCGACGACGTCCTCGTCGGCCTGCAGGACCTGGGCGCCGCGGGCCTTGCCTCGTCGGCGTCGGAGATGGCGTCGCGCGGCCCGGTCGGCGTCAAGCTCGACCTCGCCAAGGTGCCGCTGCGCGAGGCCGACATGGAGGCGTTCGAGATCATGATCTCGGAGTCGCAGGAGCGCATGCTCGCCTGCGTCGAGCCGAGCCGCCTCGCCGAAGTGCAGGCGCTGTGCGCCCGCTGGGAGCTCGAGTGCTCGGTGATCGGCGAGGTCGTCGAGGGCGACCACCTGATCTGCACGATGGGCGATGAGATCGTGGGCGACATACCCGTCTCCGCACTGGTTGACGACTGCCCGCGCTACACGCTCGATCCGCAGCGCCCGGCGCGTCTCGACACGGAGCCCGTCGACGTCGCCTCGCTGCCCGCGATGGGTGATGCCTCGCAACTCCTCGAGCAGCTGCTCGCGCTGCCCAACATCGCCTCGAAGGCCGCCATCTTCCAGCAGTACGATCAGATCGTCGGCGGCGGCACGGT
>CAINDT010000349.1 GCA_903847495.1 uncultured Actinomycetes bacterium | reverse complement strand
GGAGGAAGAGAAACCCAACCCGCGCGAGCCCCGCGCGGGTTGTTTCTTTGCTCCGTCGGCACTTGTTCGATGGAATTCCGCAGAGGTGCCGACGTAGCATTACCTCGGCCAACGAGAACCCCGCAGAGAGTCGAGAGAGCGTACCCGAGAGGGTACGCGAGCCGACGAACGGGGAACCACAACCGAGCCCGCGGGGATCGACCTAGGCGCCGCACTGGCGCCCGCGATGGCATGGCCGGCCACCGACTCGCCCCACGCAGGCAGGCAGGCAGGAGCCGACGCGCCGAGGGGCTCGCGCCGAGATGCTCGCGAGCTAACCCGTCGGACGATGCGCGCGCGTGCTCACTGGCGCAACCGATCGCTTGCGCGGACGCTGCAACCGTCTCGGATCGACCGATGCGAGACGCGCGGCGCCGCGCCGACGCGACCGACACACGTAGCGACAGGGGTAGGGGGTGCTTACTAACCCTCCTCCTCGCGAGCCTACCCAACGGAACCTTCCGTTAGACGGTGGCCCAAACACTCAAACATTCCGTCAGTGGAGGTGATACGGGCGCCAAACGCAGACCCCCCGGTATGTGCGTGGAGTTCGCCTGGAACTTCCCGTTCGACGGTTGTTCGAGCAGATGGCAAGCGTTCTTGCGATCAGGCTCTAACAACACTCGGCACATCGCGTTTATCGAACATCCCTCGTTGTAAGGAGAAGGTGGATGTTTATCTTCCACATCGTGGATGTCGAAGGTCTCACGCTCGAGGAGTTCTGGTACGGGTGCCGCGAGAGCGCGCATTGGTTCGTGCCGTATGTGCTCGGGTTCGACAACGGGCGGATGCACGACGAGCTCCAGTTCCATCTGGACGGGTCGCTGAATGCGTATGTCGAGCTGCCGCGCGGACATGGGAAGACCAACCAGATGGCTGGCCGGGTGGCGTGGGAGATCGGTCGGAACCCGTTGATCCGCGTCAAGATCGTGGGCTCGTCGGACGACGAGGCGACGAAGACGGTGACCTTGATCAGGAAGCTGATCCAGTCGGAGGAGTACCGGAAGGTGTTCCCAGAGATCGAGCCGGACAACGACTCGACCTGGGGCAACACGTCGTTCACGGTGAAGCGGTCGAAGTTCATGCGCGACCCGACGGTGGAGTCGGTGAGCGTGTTCGGTCGCGCCGGTGGCCGCTCGGACATCCTGATCGCGGACGACATCTGCGACCTCCGGAACGCGGTCCAGCAGCCAGCGATGCGCGAGCAGGTGAAGGAGGCGTGGCGGACGATCTGGTTGCCGACGCTCGACCGCTCGAGGCCGAACCCGAGGATCTGGAAGTTCGGCACGCCGTACCACGTCGCGGACATCACGGCGGACTGGCGGAAGTACCACGACGAGAACGGCGGGCTGTTCCGCAGGCCGGTCCGCGGGTACTTGAGCCCGTGGACCGAGGTCTACACGCCGCCGATGATGGAGGATCTCCGGGTCCAGTACGGGCCGGTCGCGTACTCGAGGGCGTACGAGCTGTCGCCGGTCTCGAGCGACCAGCTGGTGTTCGACCACTGGTGGCTCGACAGGGCGCTCTACGAGGGCGAGATCCCGGAGTTCGTGCGGGCGACCGGGCAGGTCGTCGCGGCGACCGACTTCGCGTTCACGGACAAGACGGTGAAGAAGGGCGACCCCGACTACTCGGTGCTCGTGATCGCGCACCGGTCGATGGACGGCTACTGCTATGTGGACAGGGTGATCCGCCAGCGGTGTCCGTTCCCCGAGTGGCTGCGGATCTGCGCGAGGGAATGCAGGGCGCACGGGGTGTCCGTCCTGATGGCCGAGGGCAATGGCCCGCAGATCGGCCTGACGCAGCAGCTGGCCGTGGCGTGCGAGAACACGTCGGTGGTCCCGCAGGTCAGGACGAAGGACAAGCTCTCGAGGGCGAGCGAGAAGCAGCCCTTCGTGGAGCAGGGACGCCTGCGCCTGCGCGGCGACCGCGGCAAGGTCTCGAGGGACCACGCGGTCCTCTACGAGGAGATGACGACGTTCCCCGCCGGGGATCACGACGACACGGTCGACGCGGTCGTCGACCTGATGGAGGCGTGCATGCGCGCCGGCTACGGCCTGACGGCCAAGCCCGTGCTTGCGGAGAGCGGAAGGGCGAGGTACTGGAGGCTATATGGATGAACTTCTGAACGAGGGCGAGGCGAAGGACGCCGGAATCCCTCCCGAGATGATGAGACCCGTCGCGCTGCCCATCGAGATGCAGCGGACATACTTCGCGTCGGTCGCGCGCATGCTCCGGAACCCGTCCCTTGCGTACCGCAAGGACAAGGTGCTGATGAAGCAGATGCGCAACGACCCCGACTGCATGGGGCCGCTGACGCAGCTCCAGGTGTCGATCGCGGGACTCGAGTGGCAGATCAAGCCGTTCGACTCGCGGGACGTGGCGCAGGACGAGATCGCCGCGAGGACGCAGGAGATCTTCGCGCGCATGCCGAGGCTCGGCGACCTCGTCAGGCACCTGCTCGACGCCGTGTGGTACGGCTCGAGCGCGGCCAACCTGGTGTACGAGCGCCGCAACGGGATCATCGTCCCCGCCGACTGGCTCCCGTTCCACCCGGACACCCTCGCGGTCAACATCGACGGAGAGCCGGCGATCCGCGTCGGTCCCCGCTACTACAGCGACATGGACGGCACCAACGGCGAGACCCAGCAGGGCTTCGACTCGAGGGTGCATGTGCTGACGCCCATCGAGCGCCGCGCCGTCGTGTGGCACCGCTACATGGTCAACGGGCCTGACTTCGACGACCCGTACGAGACCGCGTACGCCTACATGGGCAAGGGCGTCCGCGACACGGTCTGGTGGTACTGGAACCTCAAGCAGGCGGTGCTCCAGAACTGGGCCACGTTCGCCGAGCGTTACGCGCAGGGCATCAGGCTCGGCTACTACCCCATGTCGCAGAAGGGCGGCAAGGAGGAGATGGAGTCCATCCTGCGGAACCTCGTCGGCGACGTGAGCGCGGTGCTGCCGCGCATGACTCCCGGCCAGAAGGACTACGAGATCGAGGTCAAGGAGCCGGCGGCTGCGCGCGCGCAGGTGTTCGCCGACCTCTGCGAGTGGCTCTCGAAGAACATCAAGGAGCTCATCGTCGGTCAGGCCGCGACGAGCGAGGCGGTGTCCACCGGGCTCGGCTCGAGCGTCGGCAAGGAGCACGGCAAGACCTTCACGCGGCAGATGAAGTTCGTCGCCGACGGGCTAGCCGAGACGATCACGCACCAGCTCGTGCGCGAGATCGTCGACATGAACTTCGGCCCGCAGGACGTGTACCCGCGCTTCGAGTTCAGCGTCGAGAGCCCCGAGATGGAGAAGAAGCTCGAGGCCATCCGCATCTTCGTCAACGAGCTCGGCGGCACCGTCTCCGAGGCCGACACGAGGAAGATGCTCGGTCTCGCGATCCCCGAGCAGGACGAGCCCGTGCTCACCGGCAAGACCCGCGACGTTCTCCCCGAGATCGGCGAGGATGGAGAGGAGTTCGATCCCGGCGACGACACCGACGAGGGCGAGCCGATGCTCAACGCCAAGCAGGTGTTCTCGAAGATGTCGGACAAGGAGCTCCGCCGCGAGGCGATCCGACGGCGCCGGCGCGGCAAGCCGAAGGGGAACTGCGGCAACGGGTTCGGCGGGTTCACCGACACGAACAACTGCGCGAGCGGCAAGCACGACTACCCGAAGACGCGGAAGTCCCCGTCCAAGTCGAAGAACGCGCGCGAGATCGGCGACGAGGTCATCGCCAAGCACCGGATTCTCGTCGAGGAGGGCTACTCCGACGACCAGGCGTGGGCCATCGCGTACTCGATGTGCGGCGAGAAGACGGAGAACCGGAAACGCCCGCAGCACTCGCAGGACACCCAGGTCCAGAAGGACCGCGCCGGCGAGCTCGTGCGCCGCGGACTTTCCGTCGAGCAGGCGGTGCAGGTCGCCGTGCGCGAGGGCATCCGAAGCGACGACGGCGTAAGCCGCCACGACTCGGCGCTGTTCGAGCGCGAGGAGAAGAAGGGCGAGAAGGAGACCTTCGACGACGAGGGATTCGTCCCGCCGCCGAAGGTGGCCGCGAACGCGCGCAAGGCGCTCGAGGTCCGCGAGTCGAAACCGGAGAGCCAGCGCGGCATGACCGCCGTCGGTCTCGCGCGCGCGAACGACCTCGCGAGCCGCACGAGGCTGTCCGAGGAGACGGTGCGCCGGATGGTGCGGTACTTCGACCGCCACCAGTCGGACAAGAAGGGCGAGACCTGGGACGAGCAGGGAAAGGGCTGGCAGGCGTGGCACGGCTGGGGCGGTGACGCCGGATGGACGTGGGCGCGCCGCATCGTCTCGCGGCTCGACGCCGAGAAGTCGGAGCACTCGAGGGTCGACGGACTCAAGGGTCCGCTCGACGACGAGGAGGACGGCGAATGAACGGCCTGTCCGCAGCCGAGAGAAGCATGAAGGCGACATGGCTGCGGGGTCTCTCCCGCCGCAGATGGGCCGACATGGCTGCGGAGGTGGGGAACGTCCTCGCGGAGTCGCATGTGCGCGGAAGGCGCATGTACCTCCGCGAGGGCGCGACCCTCGCCGACATCTCCGCCTACCACGAGAAGGCGCGCCAGCTCGTGTCGCAGGCGCTGACGACCGTCGAGAGCACCTACCAGAACGTCGAGCGCCGGCACGGCGACGACATGACCGCGATCCTCTACCTGCTGTTCTTCGACGAGGACGACGGCAACATGCGGTTCATCCCGCGCGGGATCCCAGCCGCCATCTCCCGCCGAGCCACCCGGTTCGACATCCCGATGGCGTCCGCCCGAAGGGCGCTCGAGATCGTGTCCGAGGACGACGACGCGCGGTCGCTCGTCAGGACCATCCCCCGCAGGTCGGTGATCCGGGCGCAGGATGCCGTCCGCCGCGCGGTCAACCTCGGCATCGCCGAGGCGGGAATGACCGCCGGCCTCGCCTACGGTCGCGGCGAGACCAGCGAGGGCGACGACGGCCTGCGGTTCCCGCTCTGGGAGATCAGGGAGCAGATGGACAGCCGCACCCGCGGCAACCCCACTGGCCTCTATCCCCACGACGGCTTCCACTGGCAGGTCTCGGGGTACATCAACACGATGGCCGAGATCGTCCGCCAGGGCTGCGTGCCTCCGTGCGGCATCAACTGCCGAGCCAGCCTGTTCCCCGTGTCGGATCGCCGAGCACAGACGCTCGGGCTGCTCGACTCGTCCGGAAGGGTCGATCATGCAGCCGTGCGGGCCTACAACGGCGAGCGGCAGGGCTTCATCGACAGGGGCCAGTACCCCGATCCTATGTTTCGGTGATGTTTGATGATTCCATAAGCGTCTATGGATGCTTATAGACGTTTTATGGCTGTTTGGTCATTTCGCCATTGATTTTATCAGCACTAGCGTGCGTTATGTGAGCCGATGCAGGGTTCCCACGACATCATCGAGGATGATGACAAGGTCGTCATCAAGCGGCTCGAGCTGTTCTCCGGCTTCGATCCGACCATCGATGATGGCTCGGACGAGGAGATCAAGAAGTTCGATCGCCGCAAGGTGGCCCGCATCGTCGACCGCACGCGGCAGTTCATCAGCCGCAGGCAGCACCCGCGCATCGTGATCCTCCATTCGCAGGAGGACCACAGCGAGCCCAAGGAGGCGGTGGGTGCAGTGCTCGACGTTCAGCTCGAGGAGCGCAACGGCGTCCCCTTCGTGGTGGGCGACGTAGAGATGTCCCGAGACGACTTCGCCACGTACGTCGCTTCCAACCGGTTCCCGCGCCGCAGCGCGGAGATCTGGCAGGACGACCACATGAGCGAGATCGCCCTGCTTGGAAGGGACACGCCTCGCAGGCCGCTGCCTGACACGCGCTTCAGCAAGCAGGGCGACAAGATCGTGTTCGCAATGGAATGCTCCTCCTGCTTCGAGGCTGCGCCCGGGGTGGGCAACGTGTTCGTACCCGGCGCAGCCGTGAAGAAGAAGGAGTCCAACATGGCAGACGATGCCAAGTCAGAGAAGAAGGACGAGAAGGACGAGATGTGCAAGCTCATCGCCGAGAAGGACGCGGAGATCGCGCGCCTCAAGGAAGAGAACCGCAAGATGTACAACCAGACCCACGTCGACATCGACTCCCACGAGGGAGACGACGACGAGGACGAGGAGGAGGAGAAGGAGGACGACAAGGCGAAGGCCATGAAGTCCAAGCACTCCAAGTCCGGCGACAAGGTCGAGTTCGCCCGCATGAAGGAGAAGTTCGAGCGCCGCATCGCCGCCCTCGAGACCGAGCTGGCGAAGGAGCGGTTCAGCCGCGAGATCGACTCGATGGCATCGGACGGCTTCGCCGTCGACTGCTGCCGCGACGAGATGATCGAGGAGCTCGTCTCCTCGTCCAACCCGTCCAAGAAGCTCGCGTTCTGGCGCGAGAACTTCCGCCGCGACCCCGTCGGCGTGCGCGTGACCGCAACCCCCCGCTCGGGCGCGAAGCCCGATGCGTCGTCGTCCCTTGACCGTGACACCGTCGCCAAGATCGTGGCCGAGGCCGCTGGCGATCCCGAGAAGTTCAAGACCCTCATGGCGCGCGCGAAGAGCGGCGTCTAATCAACAAGGAAGGCTCCAGACATGAGCGCATACTCCGACACTCCATCGCTCGTCGCGAGCGACACCACGACCGCCTACCGTTTCGTCCGTGTCAGCGGTCGCAACCTGGGCGTCACCTGTGACGCCATCACCCAGATCGCCGTTGGCGTGGCCGATGGCTCCAGCAAGTCGTTCCCCGCCGTGGGCGTGACCAACGTCCACGCCGCCGCCGGCGATCCGATCAACCTCCAGGGTGGCAATGTCGTCCTGGTCGAGGCAGCTGCCGCGATCACCGCCGGCGCGCGCGTTGCCCCGTCCGCCAATGGCCGCGCGCAGGTCGCTGTCGGCACGCAGTTCCCCTTCGGCATCGCTCTCGAGCCCGCCGCAGGTGCAGGCGAGATCATCCGCGTCTTCAAGCAGACCAACACGGTCTTCGCCTGATTCGTCCGCACACCAACCAACGAGGTAAACACACATGGCAGATGCAAACATCGGTGGCGGACTGAACACGTTCGTTCCCACCTTCTCCGAGGCGACCGGCCTCATCCAGACCGAGTTCACGCGGAACGTCAAGTCGTTCGCGCTGAACCGCTACACCAAGCTCGTCCCCGTCTCGACCGTCAGCGGCTACTACCTCAAGATCAACTCGGACGAGGCCGTCCGCGTGGTCGATGAGAATGACTTCCGCTGGGCGTACGGCGAGGATCGCCCGACCGGCATCAACAACGACTTCGAGTTCGCGCAGTTCGCCACCAAGCGTTTCGAGCGCGGCTTCTACATCCCCTACGAGACCGCCAAGGTCGCCGCATGGGACATCGTGGCCCAGCACGCCCGCAGCCGTGCGGCCCAGCTGATGACGCTCCGCACGCAGCGGGCGCTCAACGTGCTGACCACTGCGGGCAACTGGACCGCCGGAACGAACTACTTCGCCGACTTCGACGCGCTCACCGGACTCACCACCACGAACGGCGTTGCCGATGGCAATGCGACCAGCCAGCCCTATGCCGCGCGTCTCTTCCAGACCGCGACCGAGAAGCTGATGGTCAACACCGGTGGCGCGATCCAGATGAGCGACATCATCGCCGTCATGTCGCCAAAGACGGCGTTCCGCATGTCTCGCACCGAGGAAATGAAGGACCTCATCAAGTACACGCAGGGCGTTGACCTGATGAAGGGCGAAGGCAACTTCTCCCGCTACGGACTCGCTCCCGGACTGTTCGGCATCGGCGACATCGTCATCGAGGACGCCGTCAAGGTCTCGACCCAGAAGGGCGCGACCCGCGCGGCGGACTACATCCTCGGCGAGGGCCGTGTCCTCTTCGTGTCCCGTCCGCAAGGTCTCGTCGGAGTCGAGGGTGGCGCGAACTTCGCGACCATCACCAACTTCGTGTACGAGGACATGACGGTCGAGACCTTCGACGATCCGAAGAACCGCCGCACGGTCGGCAGCATCGTGGACAACAGCGTCCCCGAGCTGACCGCTCCGCTCGCCGGCATCTACGTCGCGAACATCTTCGGCTGATCGAGGTCTTCTCTCTTTCGTGGGGGGGTGGGTGCAGGAAGCATCCACCCCCCTTTACGGAGATTCCATGCCCGTCCCCTACGCCACGGTCCAGCAGTTCGTCCTCTCCGTCGACGAGCGGCTCCTTGCGGAGCTGGGCATCGACGCGGAGGCCGATGGCGTCGTCGACTCGAACAACATGATCATCATGGCGGCGCTCACCCGGGCGTCCCACGAGGTCCAGACGTTCGCGCTCCGCGGTGGGATCTACACGACGGACGATCTCGACGATCTCCAGAGCAACTTGAACTGGATGCTCATCGGAGTCGTCTGCGACCTCGCGCTCGGCATCCTGCTGGCTCGCCGTGGCGGTCCATTCGGCGAGGCCGTGCGCGACCGCATGGACAAGGCGAACGCGCTGCTGCTCGACCTTCGCGACGGCTCGAGGGTGTTCCCGGTCCAGACGAACATCGACGCATCGAAGCCCGCGCTGTCCATCATCACCCAGGTTCAGCGGGGAAACCTCGGCATGGTCGCCGACACGGAGTTCTTCCCCCGCAGGAAGTACACCGCATCGTGAGCCCCGAAGTCCGCCGATCCCTCGAGAACCTGATCGTCCGCTCCATCGCGGACACGGTTGTCGACGAGATGCGCGGAAATCTGACGGAGCAGCGGTACGCGGAGAACGGCGAGAACGTCATCGGAGCACCGCTCATGGCGTGGCGCTCCCTGTTCCGCGACCGTTCCGATGGCCGTCGTCGGGTCGAGGGCGACCGAACCAACAGCGACGTTCCGCTCGTCGACACGCGCAGGCTGCACGACAGCATCGCCGTGGGCGAGATATCTCCTCCGAGTCCGTCGAGGACGGGTGACAGGAGCGGAACCTCGTATACCATCAAGATCGTCGCACAGGGCTACGGTCTCGACTATGTTCGCGAGAAGACGTTCCACAACGTCATCCTCGCGCGAGATCAGTCCCGGCGGCGCTCGAGGAACTTCGACGGACTTCGGAATCAGTACGACTACGTCATCAAGGAGCAGCTGACCGTGCCTGGTCGCCCTTGGAACGCATTCTCAACCACGCACTTGAACCGCATCGCCCTCGCGGCGGTGCAGAGACTGGGAGCTTGACATGCCGGCAGCAACTGACTTCCATGTGAACGGACCGACGACGATCAAGTGGGGCGCATGGCTGGCGAACGGAAATGCCCCTGCGAACAACACGCTGGTCGAGCTCGGCAAGACCGACAACGAGGATCTGATCCGCATCACCGTGCGCGACCACTACCGCACGTTCACGCGAAACGACCTTGGCGACATGATCGCGGAATCGGTGACCGCCGGCTCGACCGCGACCATCGACATGACGCTCGTTTCGTGGAACCAGGACGAGCTCCTCAAGTTGCTCCGCAAGGTCCGCCAGGGTCTCGTCACCACGCAGCAGGCGGAGGACGAGGGCAAGTACGCGACCGTCGGCGGCTCGACCGTCACCGGTGGAGCGCGACTCGTCAAGCTGTACATCGAGCCGACGACCGTCGGAGAGACCGTCTACGAGTTCGGCGCCGTCATGCTGTCCGCCGGACCGGAATACATCGACTTCGGCAACACGCTCAAGCGCATCGCACTCTCGTTCACGAGCGTGCCTGTCGGCAACCTGTCGGTGTTCTCGACGACAGCCGCCAAGACGAGCGGCGCCTAATCACGAACAGGAGAGAGACGAATGGCAAAGCAGACGATTGACCTCGGAGACGACGAATGGAACATCACCTTCACGAAGGACGGGCGGTCGTACCGCATCGACTCCCTCGTGTACACGAGCATCCTGCTCGAGAAGTCGAAGGGTGATGAGAACCCTCCCAAGGAGGTCATCGTGGACGCGATGAAGCAGGCTCTCGACTCGCATGACGGCCTGACCGATCACGAGCTCTGGGGCATGTCGGTTCGTCTGGCGAAAGTGATGGGCAAGGCGGGAAACGCCTAAAGGCGGCTGCGCTGTTCGCCGCCGCCTACGGGTTCCCGCCATCCGCGTGCCGTGATGAGGAGGAAGCGATGGGCCTGTTCCACAACATCCGTACGGCGATGGCTCTCAAGAGCGCGATGTTCGCCCGTGGAATCGCGGCCTGTCTTTCCGCCGAAGCCAACAGCGACCTGATGAAGGACTGCGGCGCACCGCCGAAGGACATCGCCCGCATGAAGCTCGAGGCCATGCGCCAGCGCGCCAGCCAGGGAGGCGCGCGATGATCCTCGCAACGCAGGATGCAGTGCATCGCGCTCTCCGCCAGCGCCTGATCACGACGCTCGGGATCCCGGCAAGCCGCGTCTACCTGATCGGCGAGCCTGCTTTCGCGGAGGCGATGGACTTCGCGGTGCAGCTGTCGCCCGTCGCCGCCGGCGCGACGAACGAGTTCAACCGCTCCGGACTCGGCTTCATCACCGAGCGGTTCGCGGTCACGACGTATGTCCGCCATGCGTCGGACAACGACATCAAGCAGAGCCGCATGATCGCCGGCATCGACAAGGGCGTCATGGCCCGTCAGGCCGACGTGAGGCGAGCCCTGATCCAGGACACGCTCGACGGACTGCTCCAGGTCGCCATCCGCCTCGTCTCGAGTGGTCCCGTCCGCACCGAGCCGAGGTCGTCCAACTACATGGCGGCGACGGACATCTTCGTCTGCTCGTACGCGCTGCCCTGGCCCGTGGCTGGAATCTTCCGCTATGGGTTCAGCGCCACGCAGCCGACGTGGGCGGGTTTGACCGAAGAGGTCAACTTCTCGAATTCCGTGAAGTACGTCGCAACGGTCAACCGACAGGCCACGACTCCCACATACCTGTGGTTCGCGATCCCCGCCGATCTGCACGCGATGGGAGTGACCATCCGCACCGCGCAGGGACTCGAGCCGTTCTACAGGACGGGATTCCCGCCTCCTGACGGTCCAGCCGTCGGTTCGTTCGTGCAGGACGGTGTGACGTACCAGTGGTATCGCCGTGCGTACACGACCACGGCGACGAGCCTCTCCTATTCGATCGAGGTGGGCTGATGTCCGATCTGGCGTCCGTAGCAAGCATCAACGTGAACATCACGGGTGACGGTGACCCCGCGCGCGGCGGCTCCGACACCACGATGCAGTCCGTGCTCGAGACCCTGCGTCACATCCAGGTGAACGTAGGCGCCATCAATGGCAACGTGCGCGCGATACTCGAGACCCTCCGCGTTCTCGCGCGCAGCGGTCGGGCAGCTGGTGGCGGAGGCGGTGGAGGCGCAGGAGGCGGTGGCGGTGGCGGAGGCGGTGGTGGTGGGGGCGGAGGTCGCGGAGGCCGTCCAAGGGCAGGAGACGAGCCTGCCAGTGGCTTTGCCGCCTCGGTGCTCGAGTACCGCAACAGGATGACCCGCACGCCGGGTCTCCGGTTCAGCGACATCGGTTCCGAGGCCCATCGCGGTCTTCTCGCGCGGTACCACGACGAGGCGCAGCGCGCGTCCATGACGCGGAACGAGATGCGCGAGGCGCTTTCCCTCCGTCGCGTCGAGCTGTTTGGCGAATCCCAGCAGGGAAGGATCAGCGCGGAGACCGCACGGGAGATCTACAGGCGAGAGGCCGCTGCCCAGCGCGATGCCATGCGCAACGCCCGCACGGACCATATGGCCGGACTGCGTGCGGCAAGGAACCGGATGTCGAGCGCCATGCAGGAGCGCATCGACGTTCTGCGCCGACAGCGCGAGTCTGGCGCGACTCCCGCGTTCAATGACGAGGAGCGCGCCATCCTGTCCGGGCAGGTCTCCCCGTCGGGTCTGCCGGGAACACGGGCCTATGCCCGTCAGGTTCGGGACATCGCCCGACCTCCCGCGGCTCCTGGGGCGCAGCCTGCGGCACCGACGTTCATGGAGCGAGCCGGCGGGTTCCTTCGGGTGTTCGGGCGGGTTCTCGCCATCGGGCAGATGCTCGTCAACATTGTCCGCCGCATCGGCGAGATGCTGAAGCGCATCGTCGATTCGGCTCGGGCGACAAGGGCCGCTTATGCGATGGTCGACGCCCCGACCGCCATGATGCAGGCACAGGTTCAGATCGCCCAGATTCGGGACAACATCATCCTGGCCCGTGCATCGCGGAACACCTCGGCTGGGTTCACCCGCGAGGAGCTGCTGAACATCGAGACGACTCGGTTCGCGAGGTACCTCGGCAGCTCGGCGACTTCGGTCATCGGTGCGGGCCTGCTCCGCGTCGGATCCAACCTCGGACTCCTGTCCGAAGGTCTCGCAGGCAACGGACAGGCGTTCGCCGCCGGAATGGTCGGAATGATGGGATATACCCCCATCGGGTCGCTCGTGAAGTCTCTTTTCCCGCAGATCGACGCGGCTTACAATGCATACATCAACGGCAGGATCAATCAGGCCCGCGCCACGGTGAACGGCGTGTTCATCGACGACCTTTCCGAGATGACCGCCGGCAGGTTCGATCCTGACCGCGCGTATCCGAGCATGCGCGGCGGGAACCGCAGGCCGCTCGCGACCGCGAACAACTGGTGGGAGTTCCGTCCATGAGCGAGACAACCATCCGATACAACGGCGTCAACCTGCGCCAGGTCCGCATCGTCGAGTACCGCATCGACAGCGCAGCCGACCACGGCAATCCATCGTCGTCGATGCTGATGCACACGGTGACCGGAGAGGCGCTCGTGTTCGCGGAAACCGGCGACTACAACACAAGCAACCAGAACTTCGCGCAGCAGATGATTCAGAGGCTCAATCAGCCCCGCAAGGAGCTTCGGATCAGGATCGTCGACGAGACGAACAAGGCGTTCGACATCGTCAACACCATTCCTGGACCGGGAAACCTAAACCCCAGGGTGCAGGACGAGATGGGCGGTCCGTTCTTCCGCGCCGCAATGGTGCAGATCACGGGTACCAACGCGGTCGTCGTGAACTTCACGGCGGAGTTCGCCCTTGCGTCGTCCTCCGCCAACAAGATCAAGAACTTCTACTGCCGAGCCGACTTCTCGATCGACGAGATGGGACACACGACGATCAGGAAGACGGGTTCCCTCCATATCGTCTCGACGCCTGGAGCAGTGGCTCCTGTCATCGCCGGTACCGCCCTCGACAGGGCGGGCTCCCCGAACACTGCGACATTCCAGAACCCGTATCCCGGCGGAGACGCCTACCGGACGGACGTGGTCGTCGACTTCATCACGTCGAGCGGCATCGGCGGAGATGGCGCGGACTTCTACCGCCGCTTCGTCTCGGGGAACCTGTACCGCGGATTCCGCCGCGTGCGGCAGGAGTACGCTGTCGACGAGAGCCGCACCCGCCTGCTGTTCGACATCACCGATCAGGAGTTCGCGCGCGGCTTGCCGGCTCCCGCCCGCGTCGGCGACTGTTCCTACACGTTCGAGCGTTCGTTGCAGGACACCCACGTCATCGGCGTGAAGCACTTCATCGCCAGCGTGAAGGGCGACCGCAACGTCACGCCGGGAGCCCTGCTTACGCTCTGCATCCGACTGTCGCAGAACAGGATCGACTACAAGAACGACCTCATCACCTCGATCCGCGTCACCGAGCAGAACATGCTCACCGAGAACGCGATTACCTTCGAGGTGGCGGCAAAGGCCACATCGACGCAGGTGTTCACGGCTGGGGCATCGGACACCGACGACGACACGCCGACGCCCGCAGGCACGAGCACGCTCATCTCCTCGAGTCTGTTCCTCAAGAACATCCTGGGCTCGATCAAGACCGAGGTCGGGAACTTCGATTTCGTTCCCGCGTTCCAGCCTGACGCATACGGATCCGCGCTCATCGTACGCATGACTCCGTCCGCGTACGACCATGCGAACATAGTCAATCCGAACTCGCCGGACATGCTGCTTCCGACGACGTTCCAGCTGGACGGTCAGAATCCCGTCGTCTATCAGTTCCCGCGCGGAACATTCGACGCATTCAACCAGCAGCAGCAAAGCGACCAGATCAACAACTACATCCCTGCGTCGAACACCCAGGTCGTGACGGGTCCGAACAAGGGCGACCTTGCCAAGAAGGTCGTCGCGGCTCCTCAAGTTCTCCAGTCGAACGGAAACCGGCGCGAGGTCGTTCACACGGGCTGCATCCGCGTTCCCTCCGTCTCCGGCAGCGGAGGCGATGTGATCTTCCAGCTGACTCCCCCGTACGTCGAGGTCGTCGAGACGCAGAACAGCGCGACCATGAACGAAGCTCCGCAGCGCGTCATCGAGGAGCGCCGCTCGAACACTGGATCGTTCCTTACGAGCTACTCGTTCGGTGGCTCGAGCGGTGCGCCTGATCTCAACGGCAACCGCATCCTCACGGCCAAGTTCGACCGCACGTCCATCCAGACCTGCCCAGCGGACGTGCCTTCCTCGAGCGGCGCATCGCCGTCTAATCCGACGTTCCAGCGCGTGACGGCGTCGATGAACGGCAGGTCGTACAGCCTCATCCGCTACTACCCGAACAAGTTCGATCTTCCGTACGACGAGACACAGGGAATCGATCCGGACAGCCGTCCCTCGTACACCGGTGGCCTCGGCGCGCCAGAGGTGCTGGCATGAGTGCAAGCGTCGGCGGAGTCGAGATCGAGATCTCTCGGGATTTTCCCGGTGAGACACCTTCTTTGCGCAGCATCTATGCGCGCCTTCTCACGCCGGAGATCGAGGCTATCTGCCGCCGGCAGAACATCGACACCGCGGACATCAACAGTCTGAAGTGGCCGATCTTCGGCCTCTCGAGGTACGCGACGGCGAAGATCCTGGTTTTGCGCAGCGACCTGTTCCGCTTGTTGATGAAGGAAGAGGACAACTGGCAGGCTCTCGAGCCACAAGATACTTTAAACAAAGATAGACCATTTCGCATCTGGCTCAAGAGCGGAGGCACTCTTCCTCCGGGCGCGCAAACGACTTGCTTCAATCGGATGTGGCTTGCGAACATCACGCCTCTTGCGGTTACTGCGAGTGGAATCGTCCTTCGGAAGCCAATCACGGACGAGAATGGAGATCCTGTCATCGACCCGGTTACGGGTGAACAGCAGGTACTCGTCACCAATGAGGGAGAAGCCCTGTACATCCTGTCGTTCCACGACAGCCGATGGCTGCATCGTGGAACAAGGCTGAATAAAGCGATTTTGGATGATGAACCGAACAAGACAATAGCTCCCAGGTCATGGCGTAACGATCTTGTCCTCCAGAACTTCGATCTGGCAGATGGCCGTCGAAGTCCCAAGGTACTTGTCTATTACGCATTGACAGTCCAGCTTGGGATGCTGGACACCGATCCAAACAATGGGATCTTTAACCTCGGTTCTGGCAGCGGAAACATCGATTTCCACAACACCGTATATCAAAGCTATTCACAGTTATACGGAATATCGCCGAGCGAAGAGTGGTTCACTGGTTTCCCGGGAATGGACAGCATCACGAGCAGGCCGCTTGTCGAGTATTGCGACTACCTGATGACCAAATGCGGTGTGGCGATGCATGTTCGTCCGCGTGGGCTTGAGGAACCTCTTGGTCAGTACGAGTTCACCCCACTTGGATACAGCAGGTCGATCCAGGGAAATTCAGACTACACGATCTACCCGTTCCGTGAATACATGGAGAGGTACGGAGACGACCTGATCGCCGGCTCGGTGTTCGGGGAAATGAGTTCGTTCGTCACTGGTGGAAACCCAAGTCAGGGACAGAACTTCAAGTGGGTGAACAGGATCATCAGCTACGCGCCATTCGTGGAGACATCCAAGGAAAATGTAGACGTTGTCGTCAGACACGCGAACATTCCAGATGGCCGTCCTCCGGATGTGTTCAAGGTAGATCACTACAACCGCACGGCGAGTGCGCTGACGAGCAATTATCTTCCGGAACCCTTCTCGCAGAACATCCCCGGCATCTACAACGGGTACTTCTCTGGTGATGCCGGCAACAGATCTAATTCAGCGATATTTGCTGATGAGCCGCTGGCAGTCGCTCAAACATCAGCTATCAAAGAAAAAGTAAACAGAAGTAAGGATCTGTTCTACGACCTTACTACACCATCACTGATAACCACCCCAAAGCTGACTTCGAGAGACTTTGAGGAAATCAGCTGGTACTACATGAACGCCGTCAATCTTCGGCGGCGCCACGGGGTCTGCGATCTCTGGTTCCGTGGATGGATCGAGGTTCCTCCTCCCGAGGAAACGTGGATGGGAGCGGCGTGGATCGAGTACCGGTTGCAGACCGACTCGAGCGGCTTCGGATTTCCGACGACGCGCATCTACAGCGACTACTACGACCCGCTATTCGTGCCGCAGGCCGACGACCGGCCACTCGAGGTCTCGACGAGCGGACTCGCCAAGTCGTGGCGCGATGCGCGCGGCAAGAACCACATCAGCGTCGAGTGGCCCTTCGGCATACCCTGCCTGATCAAGATCACGGGCAACGACGGTCCCTTCAACGCCGGCGTGAAGGCTTGGAGCTACCGGGCGAAGCTGATCTACAAGGGAATGGTGTTCGACAACTCGTCCGGCCATTACCCGCCTCCGCCGAACAACCCGCTTGCATCATGGCCCGGTCAGCTGAAGGACTTCTCGAAGCTCGACACGACGTGGGCGGACCAGACGATCCTCGCCTACAACCTCGCGGAGCTCGCGAACACCTCGACGTTCGCGGGACCGGGCTACAAGCTCCCGCTGGCGCAGAGCGGCTTCGACATCCTGCCCATCGGACTGGATCGTCTCGGCGAGCAGCACGAGGTCATCGTGCAGGCCACGCTCTACATGTCCGTCCGCTTCGAGAATACCGAAGACGTGGATCGTGCCGCGGACACTCCGGTCGCCTACTTCTGCCTGACCAACGCGATCGACGGCGACTGCCCGACGCCGCTCACGGACAACACCTACGACGGAGGGGTCTACTGATGGCAGACACCTTCCTGCTCAAGCGCAGCTCGACTCCTGGCGCGGTTCCGCAGCCAGTGCAGTTGCAGCTCGGCGAGATGGCGATGAACACCGCCGACGGGAAGGTGTACGTCAAGAAGTCGAACGGTACCGTCGTGCAGGTCGGAGGCGGCTTGCAGGACGGGGACCAGATTGACGGAGGAAACTTCTGATGCCGCACTCTGAATCAGTCTTCCCGCTCGGGATCCCCATCGCGCCGACGGAGCCGAACGACCTCAACCCGACGCACATCGCGGAGTATGGTCGAGGCGGTCTGATGACCGTGGCGACCATCGCCGCGCGTGACGCGCTTCCATTGAGCCGTAAGACCGTCGGCATGCTCGTCTACGTCACGGCGGCGTCGAAGTACTACACGCTTGCGACGGCTCCGAGCACATGGATCGAGCTCGCGACCGGAGGCGGCGGACTGACGCCGATCGTCCCTTCTCCCGCCGGCTCGTACCTCGTGCCATCGATCACGGTCGACCAGTTCGGTCGAGTCACCGCCGCATCGCAGAACAACGACGTGGCGTCGGCGACGACGCAGCAGCAGATCCTCGCCACGCTCGACCAGATCACCAACGAGATCGCGGTGGGCGGGGTTTATGGACTGACCTGGGGACCGTGATGCTGATCCCGTACCCGTACAACCCCGCGACACAGGATCTGTGGATCTACGAGGACCATCAGATTTCCTGGACCCTTCCAGAGCCGTCCAGCTCCACGGTCAAGAGGCCGATTGGCTGGAATCCCAACAGTCCGTTGTACGGATATCGTCGTTCATTGCGGGGGATCTCCGCTAGGTTCCGCACATTCAGCACAGTTTGCAGCGATCCTGTTGCTGCAATCTATGCGGAATACAACAACCCAGCACTCGAGGCAAACAAGCCGGTCTACTACAACTCGTACCCGATGCAATTTCTCGTGATGAGCGAGAAGTTCATGTGGGCGTGCGGTCACTGCTTCAACATGCTGGGAGCTCGGAATCCGAACTATCGATTTGTCGGTACCGGAGGCTACACGCCGGGAACTTTTTTTGAATCATCGATGCAGTTCCGATGGCTTGACCACGACAACAGCGTCATCGCGAGCGTGTCTCCGACGAACGTCATGCTTGGTTATTCATCCGATCCTCCGACAAATCTGGATTGCAATCTGTCGCAGTGCGATCTTTCGATCCTCGAGTTCATCGGAACCGTGTCGGTTCCTCCGATGCAGGCTGTAGACGCAAGGAATATGGGCGTCGGGCAGACACTGTGGATCCTAGACTCGAACCACAAGATCGGACGATTGCGAATGGTTTCGGCTGCGGTGAAGAGCGGTCGAGATCAATACAGATCCCAGCTTCTCAAACCGGATGGCACCGAGGTTCCGAAGAATGGACAACTGTTCCTTCACGACTCGGGATCCCTGCTCCTTGCGGAGATATCCCCTCCTTCATCCCCGGAGGCTGGAGACGGTGTCCTCGGGGTCGTCCCGGTGCATGCTTACTTTGCGACGAATTTCGTGGACTCGTGGTATGGATCCCAGCGAGCGGGCTACGGAGATTTCCAGGCATCAGGAAACATCGCAGGCACGCTGCTTCCCACGAACGTTTTCTCCTACTGCGCCGGCAGGGGTAGTCCGCTTCTACCCATGAGGAGTGCGAGAAGGACGACCGCTCTCGCACTGCAATCCGTGGACGCACAGATCCTCGCAACGATGGAAGGACTGCTCGCATGATCACTGGACCAATCATTCCAAAGGCATATTCGCAGGAAACGCAGTTCGCTCCGGATCCAAATGGAATCTACTTTTCAAATTTTGAGGATGGCGAGATATTCGTCTGCAAGCGGACCGGACGCATGTGGGTTCTCGGCAGGACCACGCAGAACGGCTACAAGGCACATTCCATCTCGACATCGGGAATTCGCGAGATCGCGCGCAACTCGACGGGAGCGACGATCCCCAAGGGCTCGGTGGTCTACGTCAATGGCGCTCACGGAGAATCCGAGATCTCGATCGCCCTTGCGGACGCCGACTCGGAATCGACCAGCTCAAAGACCATCGGAGTCGCCTACGAGGACATCGCCAACAACGCGACTGGAATCATCCTCACCGAAGGTCTGCTGACGGGAGTCACCACGAACACGCTCACTGGCGCGTCTGGATCCCCGATCTGGCTGTCGGACGTGGCCGGCCAGTTCACCTCGGACAAGCCCGTGCAGCCGAAGCACGGCGTGTTCCTGGGGTGGCTGATCAAGAAGGCTGGCGGCGGCGCGGGGTCGATCTACGTCAAGATCATCAACTACCCCGAGCTCAACGAGCTGCATGACGTTCTGGCTCCCACGCCAGTCGACAACGACGCGCTCGTCTGGGATGCCGCAGCCGGTGTCTGGCGCAACGAGAAGATCTCCTACCCGAGCATCCAGCCGGTGGGGTCCTCCTCACTCATTGGGCGCCAGCCTGGAGGCATCGAGGGTACTGCACAGGAGGTCAAGCTCTCGACCCAGTTCGTCTGGGGAACCGTAGGTGGCAAGCCCCAGCTGTCCGTCGCGACGGTCTCGGACTCGACCAAGGCCGACGTGAACACCCTGATGTCGGCTGGCACTGGCCTGACGGGCGGCGGCGACCTGTCGGCCAGCCGTACTTTCGCGGTCGATTTCGTCGCCAGCGGCACGGTCAGCTCGACCAAGGCCGTCCGGGCAGACGACGCCCGCCTGTCGGACGCTCGCACGCCGACCGCACACACCCATGCAATCGCAAATCTGACGGATTTCACGGTCACGTCCGTTGGAGACAAGAACGTTTTCTCATACTCTGCCGCCACGGGTAAGTGGGTGAATGTCCCGCAGACCGACCTCGTGGACGGCGGTGACTTCTAGGATGTCACATGGCAAACACACTTCGGATCAGGCGTCGTGCATCTGGTGCCACTGGCGCACCGTCTAGCCTTGCTAACGCAGAGGTCGCCTTCAACGAGGTCGACGACACGCTGTACTACGGCAAAGGTAGTGGCGGCATCGGTGGCTCTGCGACCACGATCGAGGCGATTGCCGGCAAGGGCGCCTTCATGGCGCTCACGGGCAACCAGACCATCTCCGGCACGAAGGCGTTCATCGGCGCCCTCACTGCGCCGACGGTGTCGAACGGCGACAGCTCCACGAACGTCGCGACGACCGCATGGGTCAACGGCCAGGGCTACCTGGCGAGCGCGGTCTCGAGCGTCGGCCTGTCGCTGCCGTCGTTCATCACGGTCTCCGGATCGCCGGTGACGACGAGCGGAACCCTGACGGGTACGCTCGCGTCCCAGACGACCAACACCGTGTTCGCCGCCCCGAATGGCTCGAGCGGAGCCCCGACGTTCCGCATGCTCGCCGCCGCGGACATCCCCGATCTTTCCGGAACGTACCTTCCGCTGACTGGCGGCACGATCTCGTCCAACCTGACCGTGACGGGCAACCTCACGGTGAACGGCACGACGACGACGGTCAACTCGACGACCGTCGACGTGGCCGACAAGAACATCACGCTCGGAAACGTCGCCTCGCCGACGAACACGACGGCGGACGGCGGCGGCATCACGCTGCGCGGCGCGACGGACAAGACGTTCAACTGGGTCAATGCCAACGGCGCATGGAACTCGAGCGAGTCCATTCGCCTCAATCCGCAGAAGGGCTTCTTCCTGCTCAACGGCACGAAGGGCTTCTACTCGACGGCGAGCCAGTCGTTCCTTTTGGCTCACGCCGTCGTCACCGACGACATCACCTGCACGAACGCGATCTCGGGCAGCGTGACGGGTACTGCGGCAAACGTGACCGGCACGGTCGCCATTGCGAACGGCGGAACTGGAGCGACCGATGCCGCTACGGCGCGGTCGAACCTCGGTCTCGGCACGATGTCCACCCAGGCCGCGAGCAACGTCGCGATCACGGGCGGCACGATCGACAACATTACCCTTGATGGCGGAACCTTCTGATGGCGATCACCCTTCGGCACAAGCGCAACAGCACGACTGGAGCCACTCCAGCGGCTGGAACCCTCGTGACAGGCGAGCTCGCGGTGAACACCGCCGACGGCAAGCTCTTCACGAAGAAGGACAACGGGACCGTCGTCGAGATCGGTGGAGGCGGAGCTGGCGTCACCGATGGAAGCAAGGGTGACATCACCGTCTCCTCCAGCGGGTCGGTATGGACTATCGTGAATGCCGACTTTGGACTTTTCCCTCCTAGTGGCGGTGGCGGTGAATCGTGATACTCCCGTAAGAAATTTCTCCAGGTAAATCCATGCCTCTACAGATCAAACGAGGTCCGAACTCTGATCGGGTGAGCACGATCCCCCTTGTGGGAGAGCCTGTTTTCGCCACCGACACGAAGATTCTCTACATCGGCGATGGCACGACCGCCGGCGGCGTCGGAATCGTGCCGGCTACGCACGACCACGATGCGTCTGCAATTACCTCGGGGACGTTCAATACCGCACGACTTGGAACGGGTACCGCTGATAGCACGAAGTTCCTTCGTGGAGACGGGCAGTGGGAACCTGTGAGTGTCGGCGGGGGTGGGGGAACCAAGACCTACGCCGTATTTACTACGCTCGACAATATGCCGCCAGCGGGACAATTCGCGACAGTCAATGTCACGGGAAACGGAACCGCTGTCCTTGAGTTTGACCCTGCGAACCTTGAATATGCATACTTCCAGTCGGTCATGCCAGAGGCGGCAGACCTCACCAGTGGACTCAAGGTGAGGGTCCATTGGTGTTCACTCGGTGTAACTACGGGAAACTGCGTCTGGGGTGTACAGGTTGAACGCGGCAACACAAGCACTCAAATCAATTCATTCAGCGCAGCAACGGCAACGGTGATTTCCACCGTCAACGGAACTGCGGCTGTTCCTGTAACGGCGGAAATCACCATCACGGCCATTGACGGCATTACGGCGGGAGACGCATACCGATTGGCGATCTACCGTGACGCCAGCTCTGGTTCGGACACAATGGGGGGAGACGCACGACTCATTGCGGTTGAGGTGCGGAGCGCATCCTGATGGCGATGTCGTTCACCAACATCAGCGGTACGCCTAACCAGTACGTCGATGCCGTCATGCCGACGGGATTTGGTCGCTTCACGATCAACTTCTGGATTCGGCCAACGGGCATCCCCGGTTTCGCCAGTGCGGTAACCATGCGCGGCGGTTCGGTGGTCAATCGCGTGGCGGTGGGAATCGACGGCGCGACGAATCGCGTGTTCATCGACACGGCATCCACGGGTTTCAGCACCTATTGGGAAACCACCGACATCCTGATCCAGGGGTCGTGGAACATGGTCACCGCAATAGTCAACAACAATGTCGATCGCAGGATTGGCCTGAACTCCGTGATGTCTTTCGACGAGCAGGAACAGTCAGTCATGATCCTTACGCGAATACTGACAGGCGCATATTTCGACAACAATGTCACGACTCCGCAGTGGAACGGGGACATCGCGGAGCTGGCGCTCTGGAGCGTCACGCTCACGCAGGCTGAAATAAATGCGCTATACACCGGGGCGAAGGCAAATATGGTCCGCCCTGGCGCGATGAGGTACTACATCCCGATGATCAACAACTTCAATAGCGAGCGAGCATTGATCTCCTCGACGGTCAACGGAACGACCAACGCATCTACCCATGTACGGAGAATTGGATGAGCTTGTTCGCCTACGTTCTGAATGGCTCGTTGGTGGAGTTCAGAGATGTTCCCGACGAGCTCCACGCGAACTGGGTTCTCACGGGGAATCCCAAGAAGGATTCGTTCCTTCCGGTCAACTACGAAGACGCTCCGGATGTCTCGGAGTCGGAGATCGCCGAATATTCCTGGCAGGTCAATCCCGATTCCGTTACGCAGGTCTGGACGGTGCGCGCAAAGACGGAAAAAGAAATGCGCAAGAAGTGGACTGCCTATCAGTTCCTCCTTCGGTTCACGGCGGAGGAGCGCGCCGCATTCCGCGCAGCCTCGCTTACCAACGCGAACGTCGCCGACTTCCAGCAGCTCGCACAGGCTGCGCAGGAGATCGTCTCGGATGACCCGATGACGGTGGCCGGCATGGACTACCTCGTGTCGCAGGGGCTGCTGACGCAGGCGCGCCGCGACGAGATCCTCAATGGGTGAATGACATGTCTGAAGCGAAACCAGTCAACGTCGTCGGAATCCTCCAGATCGTGACCATGCTCGTCGGCATCGCCACGCTCCTGTTCGCATTCGGTGGCAAGACCGAGCAGCTGAATCAGACGCGCACCGATCTCGACAAGCTCGCTGTCGTCGTGAACGATCTGGCGAGAGCCCAGGCATCCACTGCTGTGGCGGACGCCCTGCACACGAAGACGCTCGAGGACATCCAGCGTCGTCTCGAGAACCTCGAAAGGACCATCAAGTGAACGGATCCTGGAAGACCAGCGCGGCGGGCATCGGAGCCATCCTCGTCGCTGTCGGCAGCGCGCTCACCGCCATGTTCGATGCAGACCCCGCGACCATCCCCGACTGGGGTGCGGTCGTCGCCGCCGTGATCGCCGGCATCGGACTGCTTGCGGCACGCGACAACAACGTCTCGAGCGAGGCCGCGGGAGCCAGGTGACGCAGGGATACGACGACTGGTATTCGGAGAACGCTCCATGCTCGAGCGAATCGTCGCGCAGGTTGTCCTGTCCCTTGTCTCGTGGCTGGATCGCCGAATTTCGTCTGGTCAATCTGCTGTGGATGCCGGCGTTGACCGCGATGCTCTTGGCCGCGCTGGTGATCGCATTCGCGAGTGGCTGCGGCAGGACGGTGTTCGTCGACGAGTCGACCCCGATGCGGGTCGGTCCAATGATGAAGAGCCGCGTGTACCACAGGGTTGACGGCGAATGGGTTCTGTCGCAGAACGCCGTGCCGATACCGGAGGGGTGGTACATGGTGCCACCCTCATACGTCGACGGGAACTAGGCTGGACAAAGGGGTGCCATGTCTGATCTCGAGAACATCACGGTGCGCAGGACTGACAAAGCCGTCCTGCGCATCGACTACAGGCCGACTCGGACGACCGATCCGATCTGGTTCCTGCTTCGTTCGGACGCGCATCACGACAATGCGCACACCGAAATAGACATGGAGCGCCGTCATCTCGAGGAGGCCAAGCGCCGCGGCGCATTGATCCTCGACAACGGCGACCTGCATTGCGCAATGCAGGGCCGTTGGGACCGGCGGGCAGACCGCTCGGCGCTCCGACCCGAATACCAGTTCGGGAACTACCTCGATCGTCTGGTGGACGAAGCGGTCGAGTTCTACGCTCCATATGCGCCCAACTGGTGCATGATGGGGCTTGGCAACCACGAGACCGCGATCCTCAAGCACCACGAGACGAACCTCACCGAGAGGACCGTCGAGCGGCTGAAGCTCAAGGGCGCGGTGAACCTGCACTGCACGGGCTACGCCGGGTGGGTGCGCCTGATGATCTGTCCGAAGGGCGACCGCAGGTCGGTCAGCCTGTGGATGTACAGGCACCACGGCTACGGCGGAGGCGGTCCCGTGACGCGCGGAACCATCCAGACCTCGCGCATGGCGGTCTATCTGCCCGACGCGGACGTGGTCTGGACGGGCCACACGCACGACCAGTGGATTCTGCCCATCGAGAGGTACCGCGTGACGAGCGCCGACGTACCCTATCTCGACAGGCAGACGCACATCCGGACGCCCGGATACAAGGACGAGTTCAGCCCGCAGGATGGGTGGCACACCGAGCGCGGCGGTCCGCCGAAGCCCCGTGGAGCCCTCTGGATGCGGGTCTGGATGAACAGGAAGCACAAGGTCGAGTACGAATTCACGGAGGCACGCTGATGGCCGCAGGCATCTACAACATGATCATCGAGCAGGGTGCCACGCACACCCGCAGCTTCACCTACACCGACGACGCGGGTACCGCCGTCAACCTCTCGGGCTACAGCGCCCGCATGATGGCGCGCGCCGCGTACCAGAGCTCGGCGACCCTGTTCAGCGTGTCCACCGCGACATCCGGCCTGACGATCCCGACGCCGGCGAACGGCACCATCGTGCTGACGCTGACCGACGCGCAGACCGCGGCGCTGCCCTGCGACGGCGTCTACGACCTCGAGATCGTGAGCCCGTCGGGCGTGGTGACGCGCCTGCTCCAGGGTCTCGTCACGCTGTCGGGCGAGGTGACGCGATGAACCTGACCGTCACGGAGACGGGTACCAGCGTGCTCGTGAGCGAGAATCCCGCAGGAACCGCCTCCGGCGTGCTCGCGGGAAACTTCCCGAGCCCGACGCTGAACTACGGATCGGTCGACCATGTCGCGATGGACCGTAGCTCGTACCGGCTCTTCAGCGACTTCAGCCACAACGCATCTCCCTGGAACGTGTTTACGGCCAATGGCGCGACGGCGACGTACACGCACATCTACAGCGGAGACACGGTCAACTACATCACGATCTCACCGGCAATCAACACCGCCGGATCCCGAGGATGGATCAGCGACCGACCCAGCGTTTCCGTCCAGCCGCAGATGGTGTTCGGAGTCGGGTACGCGGCAGCGAACTTCGCGGCGAGGGTCCGGGTGGACAAGGGCGCGCAGACGAACATCACATATCGAGTCGGATTCAGCCAAGGGCATGCGCCGCCGATCATCGGACAGGCCGGCATGGTGGGCGACGGACAGGTGAACGCCTGCTGCTTCCTGTGCTACGGAAGCAAGACGACATGGCATGCGCTTGCGGCTGCGAACTACGTCAGGGATCCAATCGATCCCGCATACAACACTGGAGACGCGACCGAGATCGACACCGGAATCGCGGTGAACGACTGGCACGTCCTCGAGGTCCGCGTGAACGCAGCGGGTACACAGGCGCTGTTCTACATCGACGGCGTTCTCGTCGCGACCATCACGACGAACATCCCCACTGTCGCGACCGCCGATGCACAGGCAAACGGGAATTGGTGCATGGCAGGATGCTCCGTTCGCGCCGGCGATCCAGCTGGAATCACCGCATTGGCTCCCTTCGACATCGACTGGCAGTCATACGAGTACAAGCGAGCGAGGTAACCCATGAACGTCACTGTCTCAACGGCAAGCAACAGCGTCAGCATCGCCGACTCGGGGATCCTCGCATCGGACGCGATGCTCACGCGGACGTACGACCCGAGGCTGCTCGTGCGGCAGTTCGGTGACTTCCACAACAACGTCGGTGACTTCGCGGAGGCGCTCGCGAGCAGCGGTATCGTCCAGTACAACATCACGTCCGACCTGCCCTCGAAGAACGGGGTCGCGGTTCTCACCCCTCTGAACGGGACATCCGGATCATCAGCAGCGATCAGGTCGAGCCCCTTGACCCAGTCGATCGTGCTCGGATCCGAGGAGATGAGGATCTCCTCCAAGCTCTACCTCGGCCTGTCGAATGTCGGCGATGTCGCGTTCATCAGGTCGGGATTCGGATTCTACATCTCGCAGGGAGCTGCTGCATCGGACGCGGCGTACTTCCGGTGCGGAACCTTCACGGGTCTCACCACCTCGACCAACTGGTACTGCACGACCATCAGGGACGGCGTGGCGACCAACTTCGACACCGGACTTCCCGTCGCCACTCCGAGAGTGCTCTCCGTCGAGGTGAACGCCGCGGCGACCAGCGTCGTGTTCAGGAACAACGGCAGCGTGGTGTACACGTCGACGACGAACATCCCGACGGCGACGAGCGCGTCTTTAGGATCGATGTACGCGGGATCGTTCCTCTCGCACAACAGCGCGTCGGCTGGAGCCAACAGGATGGGCATCGACTACATGCTCTTCGACCAGTATGTGCAGCGATAAGGGGGATACCGTGGCGAAGCGGAAGAAGGACGAGTCGCAGGAAGACGACATCACTCCGCTCTACCACGCGGAGCGCGCGGCGCGCGAGTTCGTCGAGGTCGTCGGCGCCGACGCCGTCGTGATCGTGTGGACGACGCAGAACAGGCGTTCCACGCGGTACTGGCGCCACCAGATCGGCAACGCGATGCTCTGCAACGCTCTCGTCGAGAAGACCGCCGAGCAGCAGGAGGAGCAGGCTTCGGAGCAGGAGCAAGAGGAGGATGACGATTGAGCGCGTCACGAGGATGCTGCTGCGGCGGCGAAAGATGCAAGTACGGCGACTGCCTCCACGGCTCCGAGGTCGAGGACGGATGCTGCCACGCATGCGACCACCTGCTCCTCTGGTGCGAGAGGCCGCAGACGGCACTCACGCAGCACACGGCGTACGGCGGGCAGATCCCCGGCACGGTCCCATGCGAGACCTGCTACACGGTCGTGAACTTCGAGCTTCCGCCGGTGCAGGCGATCTACAAGTTCTACAAGAGCTTCTACCGCTGCGTGTTCTTCGCGCTCGAGCCGGCGCAGCTCGTCGACTTCCCGCCGCCCTGCCCGAACTGCCCCGGTGATCCGATCTACACCGACTGCTGCTCGACCTCGTTCGACGACGGCAACTGCCAGTGCAACTCGTTCCTCACCGGACTAGGCGGCATCAACACCTACCGCCGCAGCGAGATGATGGCTGACGACGCCACCAAGTGGTACATCGAGATGCGCTGCTTCAAGCAGGGGCAGACGCTCGGCGGATCTCTCGGCGTCGGTAGCCTGTACACGCAGATGCTCTGTCTCGTCTACCCCGAGCGTTGGTGGCGCATCGCGCTCGACTGCGACGGAAGCGTGCGCGTCTACGTTCCCGGCTGCAACCAGAACGTCGGGAACCCGCCCACGTCGAACTGCGGCGGAGTCCCGTTCGTCGAGAGCCAGCTCGTTCCGAAGTGGTGGATATACGCTTGCAGCGGGATCCCGCTCTACCGCTTCGAGGTCGACGAGGCCGTCGTCCGCGGCGTGATCACCGGCGACGAGGCCGAGTCGCTGCTGAACAACATCCAGGACAAGATCACGCCTCCGCAGTTCATCCTCGAGAAGCTGGCGGACGCGGGATACCTGCGCGCCGGCGACTGGCGCGGAGAGCAGCGGCAGGCGTACGTCGACCTGCACGCGCTCTACCCGACCGCCGGCTACGGCGCGTGCATCCAGAACGTCGAGAACATGCACACGCTCGGCCCGTACCGCAAGCGCCTGTGCGAGCCGTTCGTCGGAACGAGCAACACTCCGCTGCTGCGCAAGGGCAACGTGATACCCGAGTCCGCGGGATTGCAGGCCGATTGCTTCATCAACTATCAGGGCGATCTCGACGACCAGGCAGCGTACAACTTCTGGGCCGAGCGCCAGTGGGTCTACTTCCGCGGCGTGCCTGGGGGCTGGCAGTGGGCCGGATGGAATCCCGCTTCCGACCCTGCGTGCTTCGGCCTCGGCCTGACCGAGGAGGAGGCGCTGCTGCGCGGATGCGGTCGAGGAGACCCGAGCTGCGTCGAGGGCATCAAGGGCAACCCAAGAGGCCCGACGCAATGCACGCCGTGCGCGTGCATCAACCCCGCGTACAACTGCTGCGACTCCTGCACCAGCGACTGCGAGAACAACTGCGGCCCCGGCGCGGTCCAGTCGTGCGCGGATGGCGCGTTCCCGATCCCGACGAAATGCAACAACCTGTCGGTGCTCCCGCTCTGCGAGGGCATCAGGTTCATCTACAGCGTCTACGCATTCCGAAACAGCTTCACGGGCAACCCCGTCGACGGATTCGAGAGCGATACCAGGACGGTCTGCCACTACTCGGTGAATTCGTATCTCGTCGAGATGAAGCGCAGCACCGACTCGTGGTCCGACTCGGTTCCGTTCCGATGCCGCGACGAGGTTCCCGCTCTCGGCACGTTCAAGAACTGGCCCGAGGTCGAGGGAATCCACGTCGGCCACTTCACGATCTGCAACCCGCTATCCAACGGCGACTTCACCAAGTACGGTGCGGACGACCTATGCTGCGGCGGTATCTGCTACACGGCATCGCCGCCGTGCTGGAAGCTCGAGGGCGAGAAGTTCAACTGCCTGCCAGTCATCGATTGCCCGCCACACGACACACCGGCGCAGATCGCGTGCATGGGCGGCAATGCACCGTGCGTCGAGTTCTAGGAGAGAGAGATGCCCGAGTACTACAGAGTCGGACGCAAGTACAGCGATGCGGACACGCTCAAGGACGAGCGCGATCCCAAGCCGGCGGAGCCCGTCGCCGAGGTGACGGTGTCGAACGTCGGCAAGTACCTGTCGGCGGAGGCGAGCCTCATGCTGACAGGCCCAGTGCCTGACGAGGTCTTCGAGGCGCGCAAGGCGCTCTGCGTCGCATGTCCGTCGCGCGTGCTGTCGGACAAGCTCCCCGACGAGATCGGCTACTGCCGCTCGTGCGGATGCGGCGTGAGCGAGCGCGCGAAGCTGACGGTGAAGTTGACCATGCCCGACACGAGCTGCCCGCAGAACAAGTGGGGCAGGTCGCATGGCCGGCACCGCTCGGTTATCGACCGCGCGAAATCCTGGGTGGCGCGCAAGGTTCTTGGTGTTGACAGCGCGGACAAGACCGTCTAACATCCGCGCAGCCACCTGTGAACGGAACGTCCGAACACCCCTACCCACTGCCCGCCGCGTACCTCCTTACGCCAGGTGGCTCCTCCGCGTTCCCCACGCGCGGGCAGTGGGTCTTTCGATCGGAGTAGGAACATGAAAGTGGAGAGGAACATGCCTGCGGATGCGTATCACGCATTCCGTGGCGCGAGCGCGTCGAGGCTCAAGGCCATCCGTCGCTCACCGGCACACCTGCGCATGATGGACGAGGAGCCGCTCAAGGCGAGCGCGCTTGTCGTCGGCGAGGCGTTCCACACGCTGGTTCTCGAGCCGTACAAGTTCACCGAGCAGTTCGCCTGTGCGCCGAGCTTCGACCGCCGCACGGTCGCCGGCAAGGCTGCGTACCAGACGTGGCTCGACTCGCTCCGTGGCGAGAAGGTGCTGTCGGAGGACGAGTGGCTGTCGGTCACCGGCATAGGCAAGGCCGTGGGCGAGCATCCCGTCGCGTCGGACCTGCTGCTGGGGCGCACCGAGACCGAGATCAGCCTGTTCTGGGAGGAGCTGGGGATTCCCTGCAAGGCGCGCATCGACGCCTACAACCTCGACCAGCGGTGCATCGTCGACCTCAAGAGCACGCAGGACGCCTCTCCCGAGGAGTTCCCGCGCTCGGTCGCGAAGTTCGCCTACCACATCCAGGCCGCGTGGTACCTGCGCGCGATGCGCATGGCCGGCTTCGAGGTCGAGACGATGGTGTTCATCGCCGTCGAGAAGACCATGCCGTACGGCATCGCGTGCTACACGCTCGACGACCGCGCCATCGCCGAGGGCGAGCGCGAGATCGCTCGGCTCCTGCCGATGCTGTCGAACTGCATGAAGACGAACAACTGGCACGGCTACGACCCGACCATCCAGACGATCGGGCTTCCCCGGTGGGCGGTCCGCAATGAGGAGGTGTCGCTGTGAGCACGCTTCCGATCGACGCCATCGACAAGGTGGGTACGTTCAGCGACAGCAACTCGGAGAGGATTCGGAAGATCGCGATGGAGATCGCGATGGACCGGCCCTTCGGAGAACTGAAGGAGGAGGCGATGCGCGTGCTGATGGATGCCGCGCGCCATATCGAGGAGGAGCGACGGTACGCCTGCCGTCTGGTGGAGGAGAACCGCAAGCTCCGTTCAAGCATCCGCAAGTTGCGCGAGAAGAACAATCAGGAAGGAACCGACGAATGAGCACTCTGAAGACCAACGTGACCACGCTGAAGAAAGCCGATTGGAACGAGCTCACCAATGACGTTGTGACGCGGATCAAGGCTCTCGAGGCCACCGTCAAGTCGTTGGAGGAGAATGACGCCAACGATCTCATCTGCAACGACCTGATCTACCCGAACCTCGAGATCCTCGCCGAGTTCTGCGCGAACGTCGACCTCAAGCCGACGGGGAGGAAGGCATGAGCGCGCTCGCCATCCGCAAGTTCGGACCGGAACAGGTGCAGCTGATCGCGCGCACCATCGCCAAGGGCGCCACTCCCGACGAGCTGGCGCTGTTCATCGCCGTCTCCGAGAAGACTGGGCTCGACCCGTTCACCCGGCAGATCTACTCGGTTCCGCGCTGGGACACCCGTCTCCGCTGCGAGGTCCGCCAGATCCAGGTCTCGATCGACGGCGCGCGCCTCGTCGCGCAGCGGTCGAGCGAGTATGCCGGTCAGGACGGCCCGTGGTGGTGCGGCGAGGACGGCCAGTGGAGGGACGTGTGGCTGTCGAACAAGCCGCCCGTCGCCGCCAAGGTCGGCGTCAGCCGCCGAGGGTTCGTCGCCCCGCTCTACGCGGTCGCCCTCTGGAGCGAGTACTGCCCACGCAACAAGGAGGGCCAGCCCACCGGCCAGTGGCCGAGGATGCCCTCCTTGATGCTCGCGAAGTGTGCCGAAATGCTCGCTTTGCGGAAAGCCTTCCCCGCCGAGTTGTCGGGGTTGTACAGCGCGGAAGAGATGGCGCAGGCTTCGGACGTGCCTGCGCCATCCTTCCACGCCCTGCCGGCGGCGGAGGAGCCTCGCCAAGGCGATCCCGCCATCGACCAGGCCGAGGAGGAGGCGATTCGCGCGGAGGCCGCAGAGGCCAATCCCGACGCCCTCCCGAAGACCGAGTACCTGTCCAAGGCCGAGTCGGCGGCTCTGCTGAAGGCTCTGTCGGCGAAGAACATCCCGTTGCAGGATCTCATCGCGGCGATGGCGAGGGCGAATCCGCCGATCCACGCGCCCGAGGACATGAGCGTCTGGGAGAAGTCGTGGAAGGACCGCATCCGAGGCTGGCTGACCAAGCAGCCGGCGAGGATGTAGTCCCCAGACTACATGGTGTAGTCCCCAGACTACACTGCTGTAGTCTTCCGAGATTTCCATGAGCCGTAGTCGGGCAGGTTTCCGCGATAAGGGCGTTACAAGATATAGAAGGGACGTTCGGAATCAGCGGAAAAATAGGCATTTGCGATAGCCCGACTTACCATTAGTGGTATTTCGCTTACCATTAGTGGTAAGGAGGAAGGCTGTATGCAGCGACGGATCGCGAACGTAGATGTCGAAACAGGCGAAGTGATGGACGGGCTCGTGGCGTTCATCACTCCCAAGCGACACAATGCATTCAATGGATGGCTTGCGATGGCACAGACCGCTCTTCTTCAGCTTGCTGCCAGCGACCTTCGGGGTACCGACCTCAAGGTGTTGCTGATCTGCCTCGCCAAGATGGACTGGGACAACGGGATCCCCATCAATCAGTCGGAGATGTCTCGCGACATCGGCATCGCCGCAAGTCACTTCAACCGCAGTCTGAAGCGGCTGATTGACTTTGGCATCATCACCAGGCGGGTTGATCAGGGGATCAAGATGTATAGACTGAACCCACACTTCGGATGGAAGGGGTCTGCCAAGAACCACCGGCAGGCCGTGACCAATCTGAAGCTTTCCTCGTGATCTTTTCCACTCGACCCACCGCGCTTGTCGCGCGGCTGGGTTTTTCCCTCCCATGACCGAACTGACCACGATCGAGATCAACCGACTCGAGCGGCTCGAGGAGATCGTCTCCAAGGGCATGCGGTCGTTCGTCGAGGTAGGGCTGGCTCTCGCCGAGATCCAGTCCAACCGTCTCTACCGGGCGCAGTACGAGACGTTCGAGGAATACTGCCAGGAACGGTGGCAGTTCAGCGCCTCGCGTGGTCGGCAACTCGTCGGGGCAGTCGGGGCTCTCGCCTCGCTCCCCGCCGAGCTGCCGAAGCCCGCGAACGCCGCACAGGCCGAGGCTCTCGCGCGCATCGCCGACGAGTCGCGCAGGTCCGAGGTCTGGACCATCGCAGTGCAGCGCGCGACCGCCGAGGGGCGGATGCCGACTGCACGGGAAATTGGCGAGATCGACATCGAGGTCGGCGATGTGTTCGGCGACGATGACGGCAACGAGGAATGGAACGAGTTCACCGACGGCGAGCGGAACATGACCGAGGTCAAGCCCATGTTCCGCGAGCTCGGGGATCTCCTGCGAAGGGCGTCGGACATTGCCGACGCGCTCTCGAGGACCAGCGCGAAGCAGTGGATGCTGACGGGCGGCTCGAGCCTCCAGAAGCACATCCGCGATGCCCGCGACCATGTCAACGCCGCGAGGCCGGCGGGCGTCTGCCCGCTCTGCTCTGGAGCGAGGTGCGCCAAATGCTTCGACACCGGATGGATGAACGGTACCCGCCTCCACCACTACAGGCCATCAAGGTGACGACACTGACGATCCTCGGGCGCATCCACCGGTATCTGTGCGAAACGCGCGGACTGCCGTTCGACGAGAACACCGCCTACGTCAAGCGGCTCGTCGTGGTCGGTCTGTGCAGGGACTTCACCGACGCGAGCGTCAGCATGATCTCCGCCGTCACTTGCGAGACGCCGGAGGACGTGGCGAGGCTCGAGGAGAAGTGGAACAGGCTGGACGAGACGATCCGCGAGCACTGGAGAGAAGTAGCAGGGGAACCATGAACGGAGCCACCCATGAAATTGAGACCCTATCAGGAGAAGGCGGTCGAGGGGATCGCCGAGAAGCTGTCGTCCAACAGGTCGACCGTCGCTGTTCTGGCGACTGGTCTAGGCAAGACCGTCATCTTTGCGAAGGCGATTGAGCTCGGGCTGCGCATGCCGGGGAGGCGTGCGATCGTTCTGGCGCATCGCGAGGAGCTCATCCACCAGGCTGCGGCGAAGGTCGAGGCCGTGACCGGCATCAAGCCGGACATCGAGATGGGCGACTACCGCGCCGTCGAGGATGGATTCACCAGGTCGCCCGTGCTCGTCTCGAGCATCCAGACGCAGAACGCAGGGCGCGGCGAGCACCGCCGCATGCACCGCTTTCGCAACGACCACCCGTGGATGGTGGTCGTCGACGAGTGCCACCATGCCGTGAGCACTTCGTACATACGGGTGATCGATCACTACATGAAGAACCCGCAGTCGCGCCTGCTCGGCGTGACCGCCACTCCGGACAGGCTCGACAACAAGGCGCTCGGCAGGGTGTTTGAAACGGTCGCCTTCGAGTACGACGTGGCCGACGGCATCCGCGACGGATGGCTCGTGCCGATCAAGCAGCGTTTCGTCACCTGCGACCATCTCGATCTCTCGAGCGCGCGCACGAGCGGCGGCGACTTCCAGCTGAACGACCTCGAGGAGGCGCTCGAGAAGTCGTTGCAGGAGATGGTGGTTCCGATGGTGCGCATCGTCGGCGACCGGCGCACCCTGGTGTTCGCGGCGACCGTGCATCACGCCGAGCGCATCGCCGAGATCATCAACCGCCCCGGCATGCAGACCGGCAGGGCGGAGATCGTGTGTGGCAAAACGCCGGAGGAGCAGCGCGCCCGCGTGTTCCGCGAGTTCGGCGAGGGCAAGCTCCAGTACCTAGTCAACGTCGCCGTCGCCACCGAGGGCTGGGACGACCCCGCGATGGACGGTCGAGGCGTGCAGGTGATCGCCATGATGCGTCCGACCAAGTCGCGCGCGCTGTACTGCCAGATGCTCGGTCGCGGCACGCGCACGCTTCCGGGGACCATCGACGGCATCGACGATTCCGCGGAGCGCAGGGCGGCGATCGAGATGAGCAACAAGGGACACGTCCTCGCACTCGACTTCCTCGGCAACTGCGGACGGCACACGCTCGTCCACGCCGGCGACATCCTCGGCGGCGACATGGACGAGAAGGTCGCCAAGCGATACGCGCGCAAGGCAGAGAAGGACGCCGTCGATGAGGAGATCGACGTGCTCGCCGAGATCGACAAGGCCGAGGCCGACGAGGCCAAGGCGCTCGAGGCCAAGAGGCGCGCGCACATCGTCGGTCGCGCCCGGTTCACGTCGCAGGAGATCGACCCGTTCGAGGCTCTCGGCATCGTGCCGCGCTCGATCCCCGCGTGGCAGCGCCGCATTCCCGCGAGCGACAAGCAGCGGTCCATGCTCGAGCGCAACGGCCTGCGGCTTCCGATGGATCTTGACACCGGTCGGGCATCGCAGCTCATCGAGGCGCTCATGTCGAAGCCGAGCGACAAGCAGGCGTTCTTCCTGCGCCGTCACGGAATCGATCCCAGCCGGCTCGACCGCCGCGCGGCGTCGACCGTCATCGACATGGTGAAGTCAAACCGCATGGATCAGGTGAGTGCTGTACTTGACAGTATGCGGCAACCCTCGTAGCATCAGGACATAGGAGTCGCCAATGGGATTGAAGCGGAAGCGCACCCACACGGCGGTGACCATCGATCGCGAGTCGTATGCGGAAATCGAGCGGATAGCCGCGATCTTCTCGAGGAAACTCGGGACGACGATCAGCAGGACCGACGTGGTCCGCATGGGTATCACTGCGCTCCTCACGCACTATCCCGCGGCGCAGAAGGAGCCACGAAATGCAAGACAGGGTGACATGGGTAACGAGCCCAGCGGCGGTGGCGCGCAATGATCAGTTCATCGCGGAGGTGAAGGACATGATCCGCAAGCTAGACAAGCACACTCATCATCATCTCGCGATGCGCATCATCCGCGAGAAGGAGATCAATGCCGGTCGCAGCTTGGAGGAGATCATGCTCAATGTGGAGATCGATCCACTCGGCACGCTTCAGCAGATCGTCTGCGGTTCTGCCGCGCTTTGCATGCTCAACGAGGTCGCCATCGAGAAGTGGGGACCGAATGGAACGGAGGTTGACAAGTGATCGACATCGCATTCGTGCCGAACTACGACTGCTTCACTCGCACCGTGGCCGTCGACATCGTGCTGCGCTCCGAGGATCCCATCTGGGTCCACGCAGCCGACATCGCGTTCACCTGGCATCCGAAGAGATTGACGCTCGTGGACTGCGACCTGTCGCGCATGACCGTCGGTCGCACGGTCGCCGGCGTGCCTGGCATCCCGCCGCTCCCTGCGCAGCCGTGGGACTTCTACCACATCAACAGCCCTCTCGACGATGGCACGGGCTACTTCATGTGGCTCGGTCCACTGACGGGCGCCACCAACCCGACGCTTGTCGACGACGACATCATCGGCACGCTGGTGTTCGAGGTCCACTCCGATCTCGCGAGCGAGATCCGCGCCGTCGATGAGATCACGGCGACGTGGACTCTCGAGACCGCGGTGTACGCGGGCGATGTTCCGGGGCTCAACCTCGTCGGCGACCTCGGGTTCACCAAGATCGTCCCGTGTCTCGTGGGGGTCCAGTGAACAAGTGCAGTCTCTGCGGATGCGAGCACGACGAGAACGTCAACGCTCACGGCGACTGCTACCTCTGCGCGAGGGCTCAATATGAGTGACACACCAATCGCGTGGCTGGCGTTCTGTTTCTTTCAGGCATTCGTCCTGTTTGCGTTCGGATACCTCGTCGGCACATGGAACACTTTGCGGGAACTTGGGAGAGACGACGATGACCGATGACATCGTGACCACGCTGCGCCGCGAATCCTTCTATCGCCCCACCAGCAGGCTCAACTCGTTCGGTATGCCGCAGATGGGATTTGAGTTGACATCGTTCAACCTCATCGCCGCCGACGAGATCGAGCGGCTGCGCCGTGAACGCGACGAGGCGAGACGAAGGCTGTGTGTAGAGTTGTTTGAAGTGGAGGGGCATCCTTTCGGATGGAATGGCGCTCGCGGCGCGGCTGGCATTGCGGAACGGCTTGGCTGGGACTGCTTCAAGGAGGAAAGATGACCAATGCCATCGTGGCGCGGCTGCGTGATTGCACTTGCGTTCCGCATGGCGAACTATGCCGCGAAGCCGCCGACGAGATCGAACGGCTGCGGCGTGAACTCGGTCAGGTCAGCGATGCAGACTCATGGGTTTCCAACGCCGATGCTGCGCATCTCGACAGCCTTCTGAACTGGTGCGAGTTCAACGACATGGAATCTCACCGCGCTCTGCAAAGGCTCGTCAACGACCGCGCTAGGCTGCGCGGTGAGGTCACTCGGCTGCGCGCCGGCGGCTGCGCCCGCGATCAGACCACTACGCAGTTCTGCGCGGAGGCCGAGCGGCTGCGCGATCGCTGCAATCGTCTGCTGCACCAGTTGCAGGAGTTCGAGGCAAGGGAGTCGCAGTGAAGGACATCATCGAAGAACTCGAGTCGATCAGCGTGTTCAATGATCCTCCCGCTGAAGTCCACGGGAAAATCGATCGCGCAATCGAGGAGATACGCCAGCTGCGCGCGGAACTAGGCACATCAATGCCAACCAGTTTGTTCGGATTGCAATCTCCGGGAACTCCAAATGGATGACATCTTCTACCTGCGCGTCAGGGCAATGGATGAGAGTCGCGAGGTTGTCGGAAGGCAGGTCGTGCTCTGCGAGCCGGTCACGAAGGCAGGCAAGCTGATCGAGGATGCTTGGCCGTTCTGGATACCCATCGAGTGGCTGGTGTCGCTCGAGGACATGAAGAAGGCGGTGCGCAAGTGAATAGGAATCCACCACGCAACACGCCGCAGGGCAAGCTGCGCAAACCGGCCTTCAGCCTCATGGTCAGGCGCGGGCTCCTTTCCATCATGCGCCGGGTCAACCCGTCGTGCGCGATGGAGGGCAGGGCCATCAGATGGGCAGAGGAGTACTGCGACTACCAGGAGCGCATCCGCATCGTGCGCAAGATGAAGAAGATCAGGAGGGAAGCATGATGGTTCTCACTTGCAACAGCGACGTATCGATCCGGCAAGGCACGGCGAAGTCGGTGGTCAAGTCGAAGGAACGGCTGACCACCCGCGTGTGCTTCGAGTTTCCCGATCACGGTGAAGTCGTCCACCCGACCATGACGGTCGAGGTCTTGATCGGAACCGACTGGCAGGTGCTCTCCGAGATCGAACTGCTCAAGACGGATCTCCAGTGCGTTCTCGACATCTGCAACCGCATGGAGAAATCGTGATGACGGTCAGGGAACGCATTGCCGATTCGTTCGGCGAGGACACGATCCTGTTCGATGGCTGCGACGACGCCATCATCGGCGTGACCAACTGCACCAACTCGACCGGGCAGGTTGTCTACTCGTACGCCAAGCTCGTCGACGTGTTCGTCGGCCAGGGCATGACGCACGAGGAAGCCTGCGAGTGGGTCGACTTCAACGTCGCCGGCGCAGGCATCAAGAACGGTCCGCTGGTCATCGCCGACCGCGACGACGAGGAGGACGAATGAGCCAGTTCGTTCTCGCCGACACGCGCACTGGAGAAGTGTGCTTCGACGGCATTCGCGTCAACCGGGGGACGCCGTGTCCCATCTGCAAGCACGACACATGGTGCCTGTTCGACGGCGTCCGCGGTCTCGCGATCTGCCCACGGACGCAGGGTGGCAGGAAGATCGGCGATGCCGGCTGGCTGCACGACATGGTTGGAGGCGAGGTTCCGAAGTGGCAAGCGAGCTTCCAGCGTCCTCCGGACGAGGTCATGCCCCTCGAGGGCGCGATGGCGATGCAGGAGAAGTTCACCTCGAGATGCGACGACCGCGTGGCGATCCTCGCTTTCGACCTGGGGCTGTCGGTCCGTTCCCTCGAGCGCCTAGGCTGCGGATGGAACGGGCTCTGGACGTTCCCGATGCGCAATCACCGCGAGCAGATCTGCGGGTTCCGCACGCGAACGTCCGACGGTCGCAAGCTCGCGATCAAGGGATCGCGAGCCGGGTTGTTCGTCCCCGAAGGCAGGCGCCGTGGCCTGGATGAGGAAGTGTGGATCGTGGAGGGTCCGACCGACGTTGCCGCGATGCTCGACATCGGGCTCAATGCCATCGGTCGCCCATCGTGCAGGGGCAGCGAGAAGGAGATCAAGCGATGGTGCATTGGCATGCGAGTGATCGTGGTCGCGGACGCGGACGAGGTCGGGGTGGCCGGCGCGGAGAGTTTGATCCAGACGCTTCGTGGATCGGTCCGGCGAGTCGAGATGATCCTGCCCCCCAGGGGGATGAAGGACGCGAGGGAAGCTTTGAACCACGGTATATCGAGCGACGAGTGGAGGGAACTGATCGACGTTTCCGAAAGCCGGAGGAGTACCAATGGCCCGACACGGTGAAGCTGACGGGACACGAGGGGCCGAGGGATCTCGAGATCCTGTACCACCTCGCGACGGTCGGAGAACTCGACGACGTGGTCTCCCGGCACAAGTTCGGGAAGGGATGCCGCGTGGCGATCAACACCCTCATCAGGATGGGCCATCCAATACGGATGGAGCGCCAAGCGAAGTGGCCAAACCCCTGGCGGTACCAGTGGATCCCAAGGCTGTGAAGCTGTTCCCCGTGGAGACATCCGGAGACCTCGGCATCTACAAGCGCATGCTCATGCAGGGCGCCATCCGTCCCTTCGAGATGCCGGAGGGGATCGAGAAGCTCGCCGACGACGTGATGCGGATGATGCACATGGCGCAGGAATCTGGCCGGCTGCGGGACGCGATGAAGGCGGCGGAGATCCTGCGCATGCTCGCATCCGATAACCGCACGATGGCGCTCGAGATCGACCGGCTCGACCGGTTGGACGCCGGCAGGCCGACGCAGATCCACGGGCAGATGGCGCCCGAGGTGCAGGACCGCATCAAGAGGATCGTCTCGGTGCAGAGGGCTCGGACGAATACGGAGGCGAACGATGTCGGACACGATGCGGATCGTGCGCGCGATACTCGCGGCGCAGTCGGCGGTGGACTCGGGCAGGGCTCTCTCCCCGCACACGGTGCGGATCCTGCTGGACGAGATCGGCAGGCTGCGGAGGATGCTCGAGCGGGAGGCACGCAAGGGGAACAAGGAGCTGACCAAGCATGAGCGCGTGGACATTCACGGCACAGGCGGTTCCGAAGGGCCAGCCGCGGGTGAGGGCGACGGCGTTCGGTGGACGGGCGCGCGTCTGGACTCCATCGACGGCTGACGGATTCAAGTCGGCGGTGGCCCTCGCCGCGCGCGATGCGGTGGAGCCCGAGCGTTGGCCCATCCGGCACGGATGGACCCTGACGGCGGTCTTCTACCTGCCGCGCCCGCAGCGCCTCATGGGGCGCAAGGGCGGCGCCAAGGAGATGATCCCGCACACGGCCCGCCCGGACCTCGACAACCTCGTCAAGGCGGCGGTGGACGCACTGGTGGACTCCGGCATCGTCCACGACGACGCGCCGCTGTACATGATCAACTGCGCGAAGTTCTACGCCGAGCCGGATGGAACGGCCCGTGCGGAATTCACGCTTGAGGCGAATACGGATACGGAGAAGCATGGCTAGGTTCACGGAACAACTTCGGCAGATCCTGCATCGGTTCGCCCGCACCAACGGGCTCGACGTGACGCTCTCGGATGTGGCGTCGGAGCTCGGGCGCAATCGATCGACGATCCACAGCCATGCAACGCGCCTCCTCGACCTTGGGTATGTCGAGAAGGTCGCGCACGGGCGGTATGTGATCACGGAGAGCGGTCGGGCGGCGCTCGAACGCCGCCCGACCAGTGCTCGCTCATACATCCGCTGCCCCGACTGCGGGCGCAAGATCACGCTGTAGGATCCGGTGGATCGTCGCGGGGGACAGCTGCGAACAGCCGCGCCCCCGGATCCCCTCGGCCCGCAGGGCGTCGGAGATGCGCCGCACGCCCAGTCCCTCGGCGTGCATCTCGTGGATCCGCCGGATGGCGCCCTGCTCCCCGGCGTCCTCGACGAGGCGCTTGCGCTCCCTGCCGTCCACGATCTCCGTGAAGGCGATGCGCCATCCGAATGGCACGGCGCCCCCAGTCTTCTCCCCGCGGCTCCGCTTGGCCTTAAGCGCGTTCGCCGTGCGCTCCCGGATGAGCTCGCGCTCGTACTCCGCGAGGAGTCGCATCATGCCGCGCATGAGGAACGCAGCCGCTCCGGCGGCGTCGGTCCCCTCGCCTGCCACCGAGACCATCGACGCCTTCCGGATGCGCAGGGCGGCGTCCACATCGATGAACACGCTGCCCTCGCGCCCGATGCGGTCCGTCTTGGCGACGATGAGCACATCGCCCCGGCGGACATAGTCGAGGGCGGCGACGAGCCCCACGCGGTCCTCGACTGGCGTAGCGCCCGAGACTCCCTCGTCGGCGAATACGGAGACCTCGGTCGCGCCGATGGCTTGTGCGCGCTCCAGGCACGCCGCGCGCTGCGCCTCCAGGCCGAGCCCGCTCGCCGCCTGATCCTCGGTCGATACCCGGATATAGACCGCAGCCCTCACGAGAGGTCTCCGATCACATTGCCGAGGATGTCCACCTTATCGATGGACTTGAAGAGCGGATGGTCGAGCTGGTCGTTGATCCACGCCGAGATGTTCTCGTTCTGGTCACCCGGCGCGATGCCGATGTAGACGAACCCGTCCTCGTCCTCGTACGCGGTGTAGATCGCGCCGCCGCAGTCGCCCGGTACCGGGTCTCCGTGCGTCAGGCACTTGGCGGTGCGAACCTTGCCATCTGGCATGGTGAACCGACAGGACGGGTCGATTGTCGCGAACACCGTGTGCAGCTTCATCCCGGTGAATGGCCTCACTTGGCACCTCCGTGGAAGTCGAGGATATCGATGCAGCCGAGGTAGACCCCGACATTCACGCCGCGGTTGCGCCCTCGCTTCCACTGCATGACGACGGCCCTGGAGCACAGCCCCTCGGCGGCGGCGGTCACCGAAAGCCAGTTCCATGTTCGCCCCATCTCGGCCAGACGGCCTTCCACGATGGCGTGCGCGCGGTCCTGATAGCGCGCGAGATTGGCCCGCTTGGATGGAGAGGTCTGGCGCTTTCTCGTCTTGGTCGTCATTGGGTGCTCCTGCAAATCGCGGTCTTGGGAATGCTTGTCGTGATGCGAATGCGGGGCGGGAGCAATAGCCCCGCCCCGACGATGGCGATGATGATGATGATCCGGGTCACTTGGTCTGCCTCTCCACTTCGGCGTGCATCCATTCGAGGATGTTCTCGTCACTGGTCCACGCGGCGACGAGCTCGTCGTCGTCGTTGCGCTCGGCGTCGTGCCGGTTGGCGGTCGCATTGTCGGCGGCGCTGCCCAGTGCGGACAGCAGCGCGGGAATGCGGTCTGCGGGAATGTCGAACTTGATCGTCATGCTTGGCTCCTGTAAACGGTCCGTATTGGGCGACGGTCGCCCGCACCGCGCCCGGTCGCATCGGGCGCGTAGCGGAGGATCGGCGGTCACTTGGTCGCGTTGCAGAGGATCGAAACCAGACGGTCGAAGGCGCTCGCGTGCGCCTCGAATGCGCGGGCGTCATCCGGGCGGCATCGCGACTCCTCCGCGAGTCGGTCGCACTCCTCCTGCGCCCACTTGGCGGCGCGCTTCAAGTCGGCGACCAGATCACGGTCCATGAGGATGCAAACATCCCGGCTCGGCTCGGGGCGCACGAAGGGGCGGTCCGTGAGCGGGTCGAAGTCGTCGCCCTCCCCGGGCTCCCGGTCGATCATGCCGACCAACGACTGCACCTTCTCGCCGTTCCATTCGAAAGTGGCGACCAGTCCCTTGCCCTCGACAAGGGCGATGCCGATGGTCTCGCAGTCGTCGGCGGCGGCGAAGTACTCGCGGTCCGCCTGATCGGTCGCCGATTCCATCAACTCTCGGTCGATGGCGGCGCGATTGGCGAAGTAGAAGTCACGGTCGATGATCGCGAAATGCGAGACGATGCAACCGGACTCCGCGTAGAGCGGGAAGTTCTGGTCGATCTTCTCCTCGGTGCCGGGGTTCTCGCAGAGATCGAACATCGCGACGAGAGAACCGTGACTTTGTCCGAAGTCGAACGGAGTCATGTACGCATCGATGACGGACGACTCGGTCTCGCAGCGCGATGTTCGCAGCGCATGCCCATTGTGGATCTCGACGGGCATGTAGTCCTCGTCCGCTTCGATGTTGTCGATGAACTCGACTCGGACGACGCGAAGCTTCGCGTCGAGGACCGGGTAGTTCCCCTCCCAGTCGATGCTGCCAATGTCGTGCCAGTTCTTCCCGATGACGGTCTCGCAAGTGTCGTTGTGCATTGTGTGGCTCCTATGCGCGGCAACGCGCCGCGGTTGTGGGATCGTACACCATGCATCGGCGTGCGTCAACACTACACTTGAGGAAATGTGTAGCGAATACGGTCCGTATTCGCGCATATGCGCGCTGCGCAGACACTTGCGCGCGTGAAGAAATGTCGTGCGCCAGATGCAGGAGCCGACACAACCTCACGCGCGCCGACTGCAATTGCAGCCGCCCCGCCCGGTCGCACTGGCGCTCTCCGCGGCGCGAGCTTCTGCACGCGCGCGCTGCGCGATGCGTCCGCCGCGCCCCGCGCCGACTCGGCGCCGCCCGCCGCGCGCAGCCGCGCCCCGACCGACCCTAACAGACACCGACCCTAACGGATGTTCGGGTCCGATAACCAACCGACCGACCGACCGAGTCGCGCCGAGTCGCGCCCGACGGTAGTCGGAATGCACCCCACCGCGCATCGCGGGAATTGCATGGAATCGCGGGAAATAGTGCAGCAAACGCATCCCGCGCGCCGAACATAGAGTACAATCGTACCGACCGCGCAGCGCGCGCGGCAGCGACCAGAACCCGATAGGAGCCGAACCCATGGAACCGAACTACGTTGAACTCGCCTGCGGAGCCTACCGCGATGCGCTCGCCCTCGCGGTGCTCGGCATGACCGACCACGCGAATGCGCAACTTGCACACGCGAACCGCTACGCGGCGCTCGCGATCGAATCGACGCGCGGCGCTTGCCGCCTCACCCCGAACCAGTGAACCACGAACCACAGGAGCCGACACAATGACGAACCATCGCACCTTCACCCGTCAGCAGACCGACCGCGCGACCGCGATCGCGATCGGCATCATGGCCGCAGTATTCGCCATCGCGGGAATCGCGGGATACGTCGCGGGATCGTTTGACCGCGCCGCCACCGCCACCGCAACCACGCAGGAGCCGAACCAGTGAACAACGACACCACCGAGACTATCGATATCACCCCGACATGGGTCAGGATTCTCCCCGCAATTCTCGCAGTGATCCAGAACGGCACGCCGCAGGGACGCGCCGCCGCTACCGCAGAACTGCAGCGACTCGCCGAGACCGTCGACGCGATGAACGCCGCCGCGCGGACGGAACGGGAAAACCGGAATCTCCCGAAGGCCGATCCCGTAGAGGGACTCGCGGTCGCAATGGCGAACACCTACCGCGCCGACACCCTGCAGGCATTCTCGGAGGCACTGGAAACCGCGATGGACGACGCCCACCACTTCGCGCGGGACTCGGACGACGGCGGAACCCGTCGACGCGCCGAAGCCGACGCACTCGCCCGACTCGCGAACCTAATCGCGCTTGCGCAGGAGCCGAACCAGTGAACCACCCCGACCACACCCACAACGTCCAACACCTCCGCATTTCGTTCCCGCCGCTTGGAGATGCCGAACACCACGCCGCATTGGTGCGATTCGATGCGCGCTTAACCGAGGTCCTCGAGGAACTCGGCTTGTCTCGCGAAGTCTCGTATGTCGGCTTCTACCGAGCCGACCACAATTGGGACAACGTCGACACGCTCGGCGCTTGCGTCTGCGGCCCCGACCGTGGCGGCAACGGAGAAGGGATCGACAACGAACCATGAAACTCGCAACGATTCAACCCACCGCCGGCCACGCGCTTCCCGCATTCGACTCGCCCGAATGGCGCCGCGACTTCGCGCGCGGGATGCGCGCCGCATTCAGTGCGGCAGGGACGCGACCCGCCTATCTCGTGCGTGCGCTCGCCGCGATGCGCAGCACTCTCGGCCCGTCGGACCTCTTTGAAGTCGCAGCGCCGCACCAGAGCAGCAACGGGAAACTCGCGAAGAACGCCGTTGCCACCCTCGCGTTCACTGGCGCGCCCGATGCGTCGTCGGGACGCTACGACACTTGCCCCGCATCTACTGCGGGATGCCGCGCGCTATGCGTTCTCTCGGATGCGTGTGGGTACGCAGCGATTGAGCGCCGCGCGGGAGGAGTCGGTACGATCATGGCCGCGCGCGCGCGCCGAGTCATCGCACTACGGGAACACCCCGTAGCAGCGGGCGCCGAGCTCGCCCGATGCATCGCGCGCGCCGCGCGCATGGCCGACCGCTACGACGTGCGCGCAGTCGCGCGGCTGAACGTCGGCACCGACCTACCTTGGGAGCAGATGCCCGAGATCGGCGCCGCTTTCGCGCGGTTCAAGGTCGAAGGCTACGCGTACACGAAGCGCCCTCACGCGGTTCGTCTCGCGATGCGCACGGGAGGATGGGCGAACGCTACGCGTATCGTCTACTCGTGGTCGGAGGATGCATCGCCGCGCCTCGCGGTCGACTACCTTCGCGCGGGCGGAACGGTTGCCGTCGTGTTTGCAGGACTCGGCATCGGCGCCTATGCGGACCCGATGCCGCGCGCGTTCGTGATCGACGGCACCGCATGGACGTGCATCGATGGCGACGCGACCGACGACCGTACGACCGACCCGCCCGGTTGCGTCGTCGCCCTTCGCGGAAAGGGACCGCTAGCGACTCGCGACGCTAGCAGACTCGCCCAGGCGAATCGGCACGGCTTCGCGGTCATGCCGAGTGATCCACGTATCCGACGCTAGCCGTTCGACGGTTGTTCGATGGAGGAAGAGAAACCCAACCCGCGCGAGCCCCGCGCGGGTTGTTTCTTTGCTCCGTCGGCACTTGTTCGATGGAATTCCGCAGAGGTGCCGACGTAGCATTACCTCGGCCAACGAGAACCCCGCAGAGAGTCGAGAGAGCG
>CAINDT010000348.1 GCA_903847495.1 uncultured Actinomycetes bacterium | reverse complement strand
GGCAGCGCGCACCTGGTCGGGCGTGGTTTCGCGCTCGAGCACGTCGAGCAATGGCTGCGCGAAGGTCTGCGCGCCGAGCGAAACGCGAATGCCGCGCTCGCCGAGTACCGCAGCAAGCGCCTCGTCGACGCCCTCCGGATTGCACTCGACCGTGGTCTCGATCGTCGCCTGCGGCAGCGCGTCGAGCAGGCGCGCGAGCAGCGGGGCGCCGAGGCGCGACGGCGTGCCACCGCCCAGGTAGACCGTCTCGACCTCGCCGAGCACGTCGCCGCGCCCCTCGAGCTCGCGCAGCAGCGCATCGACGTACGCCACGTGACGCTCGTCGTGCCCGGTCACCGTCACGAAGTCGCAGTAGCCGCAGCGATGCGCGCAGAACGGGACGTGCACGTACAGGTGGCGGACGTCGCCCATGGACGGATGGTGACCCATCCGCGCGCCGCCTGCCCGCGATAGGCTGTGCGTCATGCCTCCCCGCCCCTGTGTCTGCGACGCCAAGCTCGACCGCTGCGATGCCACGTGCAACGCGAAGATGCTCGAGAAGACCTTCTACATGGCCTGTCTGGATCTCGGCAGCCGCCCGTGCCTCGTGGTCGGCGCCGGGCCGATCGGCCTCGAGAAGATCGAGGGCCTGCTCGCCGCCAACGCGAAGGTGCACGTCGTTGCCAAGCAGGCCGTGCCGGAGGTCGAGGAGCTCGCCGCCGAGGGTGCGATCACGCTCGACCTGCGCGAGTACACCCCCGACGACCTAGTCGGCCACCTGCTCGTGGTCGCAGCCACCGAGGACACCGAGCTGAACGTCGCGATCTATCGCGCCGCCGAGGAGCGCGCGATGCTCGTCAACGTCGTCGACGTGCCGCCGCTCTGCAACTTCATCCTGCCGGCGATCGTGCGCAGCGGACCGATCTCGATCGCGATCTCCACGTCCGGGGCGAGTCCCGCACTGGCCAAGCGCCTCAAGCGCGAGATCCTCGAGACGTATGGCGAGCCGCACGCCGAGCTCGCGGTGATGCTCAACGGCATCCGCGGCTGGGCCAAGGATCTGTTCCCCACATACGACGATCGCAAGGTCTTCTTCGAGGGGATCGTCAACGGCGAGCCCGATCCGATCGAGATGCTGCGCAACGGCGACAGCGAGGGCGTGCGCGCGCTGATCCGCGAGCGCCAGGACGTCGCCGAGACGCTGTTCACCGCTTCCTAGAGCGGTTCACGCATTGACGCTCCCCCCGGAGCGCCCCTATCGTCTATCTACTGACCGCGCCATCAGGGCGCCGAGGAGGAACCATGGCTGTACGCACCCCCGTCGAATTGGACCGCGAGCGCATTGCGGAGCTCACCGCCCGCGAGGCGCAGAAGCTGGATGCGAACACGGCCGGCTCGGGTCGCATGTACGAGCGCGCGCAGGGCTCGCTGTCGGGCGGCGTCGCCTCGTCCTACCAGTTCCGCGATCCGTGGCCGATCTACCTCGAGCGCGGCGTCGGCTCGCACGTCTGGGACGTCGACGGCACGGAGATGATCGATTTCCACAACGGCTTCGGCTCGATGGTCCAGGGCCACGCGCATCCGGTCATCACGAAGGCCGTCGTCGAGCGCATGGAGCAGGGCACGCACTTCGCCGCGCCGACCGAGGATGCCGTGATCGTCGCCGACGAGCTGAAGCGCCGTTGGGGCCTGCCGCAGTGGCGGTACACGAACTCGGGCTCCGAGGCCACGATGGATGCGATCCGCATCGCGCGTGCCGCCACCGGCCGTGACACGATCATCAAGATCTTCGGTTCGTACCACGGCCACCACGACTACGTGATGGTCTCGATCGGCGTGGATTACGCCTCGATCGGCGACCGCGAGAACTACGCGTCGCTTCCGTACGGCGGCGGCATCCCGAAGGCCGTGGCCGACATGACGATCCCGGTGCCGTTCAACGACGCCCCGGCGATGGAGCGCCGCATCGAGCGCCTCGCGGAGGAGGGCCGTCTGCCCGCCTGCGTGATCATGGAGGCGGCGATGATGAACCTCGGCGTCGTGCTCCCGGAGCCTGGCTATCTCGAGGCTGTCCGTGAGATCACGAAGAAGCACGGCATCATCCTGATCTTCGACGAGGTCAAGACCGGCATGACGATCGCCGCGGGCGGCGCCGTCGAGAAGTTCGGCGTGATGCCCGACATGGTGACGCTTGCCAAGGCGCTCGGCGGTGGTCTGCCGATCGGCGCGATCGGCGGTTCCGACGAGGTGATGGAGGTCGTCCGCGACGGCTCCGTCTACCAGGTCGGCACGTACAACGGCAACCCACTCGGCATGGCCGCGGCACGCGCGAATCTGCTCGAGGTGCTGACGCCTGAGGCCTACGCGCATCTCGATACGCTCAACGACTTCATGCTCGAGGGCTGCTCGGCCGTGCTCGACAAGCACAACCTCCCGGGCTACACCGTCGGCATCAGCTCGAAGGGCTGCGTCACGTTCGCGAAGAACCCGATCGTCGACTACGAGTCCTTCAAGGCCCAGCAGGACGGCGAGCTGTGCGACCTGGCGTGGCTCTACAACATGAACCGCGGCGTCTTCATGACCCCGGGCCGTGAGGAGGAGTGGACGCTCTCGATCGCCCACACGATCGAGGACTGCGCGCGCTTCGTCGACGCGTTTGAGGAGATGGCCGCCGATCTGACGGCGTAATCCGGAACGACAAGGGGCGGGGTGACAGGGCAACGCCCTGCCACCCCGCCCCTTTTTCTTTACCGTATTGGCGCCGTTGCATCCCGCAGGGATCCGGATCCGAATCGTCCGGTGGCCGCAGATATGGAAGGGCCGACGAATGACGATTCGGATCCGGATCCACGCCAACCGTCACCCCCGGCCGACACCGTGGCACGCGATCCCGCCCGCCACCACCGCCCGCCAAAAACGTGCACGAAACGTGCCAATCTGGATCCGGATCCAAATTGGTCGGAAACGTGCCAATCTGGATCCGGATCGAGATTGGCATCAGCAGCGCGAACCTGGACCCGGGCCCAGGCCCGTCGTGTCCTACTCCGCCGTCGTCGGCGTCGGCGCGGTCACGACAGGCGTCTGCCCGGCGTCCGTGATGATCTGCTGCGCCTGCGCGATGATCCGCTTGTAGGCATCGACCGCAGCGGTGACGCCGGCGTTGTAGCCCTCGGCGTAGCCGCCTTGCTGCCCCTGGTTGTTCTTGACGTCGCTGCGCCCCTTGGCGTAGCCCTTGGCGAAGCCCTGGTCGTAGCGCGCACTCAACTGGTCCTTGGCGATCTGCTTCGTGTCGCGCACGCCGGCCTTGTAGCCGGCCGCGCGGGCCTCGTCGACGTCGCTCTGCTGCTGATTCGTCGCGCCCGCCGCTTCGATGAAGGGGTTCGTCCGACCGTGGATCGCGTCAAGCGCGATGGTGGTGACGATCGCGGTGGCGACGATGATCACAATCGCGGCGAGGAACGCGGCGATGATGCCGCGGAGGCGCTTGGGCTTCTTCTCGACGGTGATCTGCTCTGCCGACTCGTCGGCGGAGCGCTTGCTGGAGGCCATCTGCCCTCACGATACGCGCAGTTCGCCCGCTCTCCTGCGCGCGGGGTTACACGGCGGCGCGGGCGCGCTGAAGCCGCGCGAGCGACTCGTCGCGTCCGAGGAACGCGATCGACTCGTAGAGCCCCGGTGCGACGGTCGAGCCGGTGATGGCGATCCTGATCGGCGTGAAGGCGTGCTTCGGCTTGAGATCCAGCAGGTCGCAGATGCTGCGCAGAGATCCCTCGATCGCCTCGGGCGAGAAAGCGGAGATGGCGCCGAGCATGGTGATCGTGGCGTCGAGTACCTTCGGGGCGTTCTCATCCGCCTTGAGCTTGTCCCACGCGACCGGGTCGGGCTCACGGTCGACGAGCAGTGAGCCGGCCAGTGCGTCGAACTCGCCGAAGGCGCCGAGCTTCTCCTGCACCATCGGCACGAGCTCGCCGAGACGCGGGTTGCCGGCCAGCGGCGACGCCGCGTCGATGAGGTGCGCGTCCAGCCCCGCGGCGTAGTCATCGACCGCGAGTTCGCGCAGGTAGGCGCCGTTCATCCACGCCAGCTTCTGATGGTCGAAGACAGCCGGCGCCGGATTGACACGTTCGAGCGAAAAGCGCTCGATCAACTCGTCGATGCTCATGATCTCGGTCTCGCCGTCCCAGCTCCACCCGAGCAGCGCGAGGAAGTTGACGAGCGCGTGCGGCAGGTAGCCCTGCTCGCGGAACTCCTCCACGCTGGCGGCGCCGTGACGCTTGGACAGGCGCTTCTTGTCGGGACCGAGGATCATCGAGAGGTGTGCCGTGGTCGGGAACCTCCCCCCGAGCGCCTCGATCAGCAGCTTCTGCCGCGGGGTCGATGGCAGCAGGTCCTCGCCGCGAATCACGTGCGTGATGCCCATCGCCATGTCGTCAAGGGGATTGGCGAGCTGGTACGTGGGCGCCCCGCCGCCGCGCATCAGGACGGTATCGCCGAGCAGACGGTGCTCGAACGCGATGCGCCCGCGCACGAGGTCCTCGACGACGGTCTCGCCCTCGAGCGGCGTGCGGAAGCGGATGATCGCAGGGCGCCCCTCGCCCTCGAAGCGGCTGATCTGCTCGCTCGTCAGGTCGCGATGAAGGCGGGTCGGTGCGGCCGGATCATCGGTGTGGCGCGCGGCCGTGCGGGCGGCCTCGAGCTCCTCGGGCGTCTGATAGCAGCGGTAGGCGAGCCCCTGCTCGAGCAGCTGGTCGACCGCAGCCTGGTAGGTCTCGGCACGCTCGCTCTGCAGGTACGGGCCGTGAGGGCCGCCGGTCCGCGGCGACTCGTCGAAATCCAGTCCGAGCCAGTCGAGCGAGCGTTGAATCTGCTCGATCGCACCCTCGGTCTCGCGCTCCGTATCGGTGTCCTCGATGCGCAGGACGGTGACCCCGCCATGGTGCCGCGCGAAGAGCCAGTTGTAGAGCGCGGTGCGCACGCCTCCCACGTGAAGGAAGCCGGTGGGCGACGGGGCGAAGCGGACGCGGACAGTCATGCACGGAAACGTACCGGTGCGCGCGATCGTCAGGCAGCAGCGGCGTCCGCGAGGGCTCTCCGTATGCTGCCTCCGTGATCGCAGGCGCCCACATCTCGTCCGCCGGCGGCATGCAGAACGTGCCGGGCCGCGCGGCGGCGATTGACGCCGATGGCGTGCAGGTGTTCATTCAGAGCGCGCGCACATGGAAGCCCACGGCACACAAGCCGGAGGATCTGGCGGTGTTGCGCGCGGCCCGCGAGAGCGGCCAAGTGCAGTACATCGTCTGCCACGCCATCTACTTCATCAACCTGGCCACGGACGAGCCCGAACTGCTTGCGAAGAGCCGCACCGCGCTGCGCAATACCATCGACGTCGCCAACGCGATTGCGGCCGACGGCATCGTGCTGCACGTCGGTTCCCACAAGGGTCGTGGCCTGGAGGCCACGCTGCCGCAGATCGTCAAGGAGCTGAAGGCCGCCCTCAAGCACCTCAAGGATCCCTGCTGGCTGCTGCTCGAGAACTCCGCAGGCGCCGGCGGGACGATCGGGCGCGATCCGATCGAGCTCGCGAGCATCATCAACGCCGTCGACCATCCGCGGCTCGGCATGTGCATCGACACCTGCCACGCCTACGTCTCGGGTGTTGACGTGACCGACGCGCAGCAGCTCGATGCGCTCGTCGAAGAGCTCGATACCCGCATCGGTATCGAACGCCTGCGCTGCCTGCACGTCAACGACGCAGCGGCCGCCTGCGGTTCCAACCGTGATCGTCACGCCAACGTCGGCGAGGGCGAGATGGGCGACGGCCTGGCCGTGACGCTCTCGCACCCCAAGATGGCGGCGTTGCCGATGCTCCTGGAAACGCCGGGGCATGAGGGCAACGGTCCCGACGCCCGAGAGATCAGCGCGCTCCGCGCCATGCATGCGAAGGGCGTCAAGCGTCGTCAGGCGCAGGCGAAGCCGAAGAAGCCCCGCGCACGCTGACGGTGAACGTGCCGCCACCGGGCGGCTCGTGGAACTCGGGGTTCACGCAGCCAATCTCAGGCAGTCGCTGCGGATAGGCCGGATCGACGCGGGCGTTGCAGATCGAGAGTGGCAGGCGTGCGGCGCGGACTCCGCCGAATGTGCGCCCCACCTCCACGCTGGTCTCGAGCACCTGCAATTCGAGCTCGGCCAGATGCACGCCCTCGACGCAGCCCACGTAGCGGCGCCCGTCCTTCGCGTCGTACGCGTAGAGCCGCGAGCAGCCGAGGCAGCTCAGCGGATCGATGACCCAATCGCAGTACACACGGCAGCGCCGACAGGATGCCTCGCGGTCGATCGACATGCGCTCATCGTGGCACGCCGGCGGTGCCGACGTAGCCGCAGCTAGAGCAGGCCCTGATAGGCGTCGGCGTCGAGCAGGCCGTCCACCGAGCTCGGATCGTCGAGCTTGACGCGAATCAACCAGCCATCGGCGTACGGCGACTCGTTGACGAGCTCGGGCGACTCAACGACCTTGTCGTTGACGGCGGTGACCGTGCCACCCAGCGGCGCGATTACGTCGGAGACCGCCTTGACCGACTCGAGCGACCCGTAGGAGCTGTCGGCGTCGATGTGCGACCCCACGGCCGGCGGCTCGAAGTACACGACCTCGCCGAGGGCGTCCTGCGCGTGCCAGGTGATGCCGAAGATTGCCTCGTCGCCATCGGCGCGCACCCAGTCGTGCTCTCGGTGGTACCGCAGGTCGGCGGGGTAGCTCTCCTCAGCCATGGCTCAGGACTCCTTCTTGTAGAACGGCAGCGGCACGACTTCAGCGTCGCGCTCACGGCCACGGATATCGACCTGCAGCGTAGTGCCCGGCTCGGCGTACTCCGGTGCGACGTAGCCCATGCCGATGCCACGATCCACACTCGGCGACAGGGTGCCGCTGGTGATGACGCCGATCTTGACGCCGTCCTTGAGGATCGGATAGCCCTCGCGCGGGATCGCGCGGTCGAGCAACTGGATGCCCACAAGGCGACGCTTGACGCCCTTGGCCACCTGCTTGTCGAGCACGGCACTGCCGATGAACTCCCGGCCGAGGTGCACAAAGCGGCCGAGCCCGGCCTCGATCGGTGTCGTCTTCGGGTCGATGTCGTGACCGTGCAGGGGGTACCCCATCTCGAGGCGCAGCGTGTCACGCGCACCGAGTCCGCTCGGCACGACCCCGTGCTCACGGCGGGCGAGGATGCCGTCCCAGAGATCGCCGGCGCGATCGGCCGGGCACATCAGCTCGACGCCGGGCTCGCCGGTATAGCCGGTGCGCGCCACGAGGCACGGGACGCCGGCGACGGCGCGTGCGACAGCGGTGAAGGGCTTGATGGTGTCGGGACCCGGCGTCTTCTTCGGCCAGATGTCGGCGAGCAACTCGAGCGCGACCGGTCCCTGCAGGGCGATCATCGCGGTCTCGGCGCTCTTGTCGGTGACCACCGCTCCGCGCTGCTTGAGGCCCTTGAGGTGCGCGAGGTCCGTCTCGATGTTGCCGGCGTTGACGACGAGCAGCCAGACCTTATCCGGCAGCCGGTACACGATCAGGTCGTCGATCACGCCGCCCTTCTCGTTGAGCAGGAACGAGTACTGCGCCTGCCCCTCCTCGAGTCGGTCGATATCGCTGGCGAGCGCCTTGCGGAGCAGGTTCTCCGCACCGGAGCCCGTCACCTCGAGCTGACCCATGTGCGAGACGTCGAAGATGCCGGCGCGAGCGCGGACGGCACGGTGCTCCTCGTTGATGCCCACGTAGTAGACGGGCATCTCCCAGCCGCCGAATTCGACCATGCGAGCGCCGAGTTCCTCATGGCGGTCGTACAGCGGTGTGCGGCGAAGGCTGCTCGTCATGGCTCAGCGAAGCGGGTGACCGTACGCGGTGTCCCTATCGCGTGCGAACTGCATTACCGGCACGATACCGCGTTCCGCGCGCGGATGCGTGGCATGTGTGGCAATGTC
>CAINDT010000347.1 GCA_903847495.1 uncultured Actinomycetes bacterium | reverse complement strand
CGCACCGGTGGGGCCTGCGCCGAGCGGCGTGCCGTCGAGCAGCACGACGTCGGCAGAGCCGATCTGCACTGCGGGATCGGTGCACGTGCTGCCGTTGACCGTGACCCGCTGCGTCCGCAGCAATCCCTCAACCTCGCGCCGCGTACCGAGGCCGCCAGCGGCGAGATAGCGATTGAGTCGGACCGTGCCCGACATGCAGCGCTAAGCGGACTCTTCGGCCGGGAGGTCGGTCGACATGTGACCGCCGTTCGTGACCAGCGTGGGTCGGACACCGCGCTCGATGGTGTCCGCGGTGACGATGCAGCGGGCGATATCGGAGCGGCTGGGCAACTCGAACATCACGTCGGTGAGGGCGTTCTCGATGATCGAGCGCAGGCCACGGGCGCCGGTCTCGCGCTCAAGGGCGCGATCGGCGATCGCCCAGAGCGCGTCGTCGTGGAAGACGAGCTCCGCGTTGTCGTACTGGAAGAAGCGCTGGTACTGCTTCGTCAGGGCGTTCTTGGGCTCGACCAGGATCTGCACAAGCTGCTCACGCCCGAGCTGGTGCACTGCGCTGATGATCGGCATGCGGCCGACGAATTCCGGGATCAGGCCGAACTGGACGAGATCCTCCGGGCGGACCTCCTGCAGCAGTTCCGCGGGATCGGAGATGCGGTGCTGGCGCATCTCGACGCCGAAGCCGACGGCATTGCGGCCGACACGCCGCTCGATGATGCGATCGAGCCCGGCGAATGCGCCGCCGCAGATGAACAGGATGTTCGTCGTATCGATCGACAGGAACTCCTGATGCGGGTGCTTGCGCCCGCCCTGCGGCGGCACGCTGGCGACGGTGCCCTCGAGGATCTTCAGCAGCGCCTGCTGGACACCCTCACCGGAGACGTCGCGCGTGATCGAAGGGTTCTCCGACTTGCGGGCCACCTTGTCGATCTCGTCGATGTAGATGATCCCGGTCTCGGCCTTCTTGATATCGAAGTCGGCGGCTTGGATCAGCTTCAGCAGGATGTTCTCGACGTCCTCACCGACGTAGCCGGCCTCGGTCAATGCCGTGGCGTCGGCGATCGCGAACGGCACGTCGAGGATCCGAGCCATCGTCTGGGCGAGCAGCGTCTTGCCGCAGCCGGTCGGGCCGAGCAGCAGGATGTTCGACTTGCCAAGCTCGATATCACCATCGGACTCGGCGGCCATGCGCACGCGCTTGTAGTGGTTGTAGACGGCCACCGACAGCATGCGCTTGGCCTCGTCCTGCCCGATCACGTAGTCGTTCAGGAACGTGTACATCTCCTGCGGGGCAGGCAGCGTGCGCGTGTCGAGCGACGTCGGAGCCTTCAGCTCCTCCTCGATGATCTCGTTGCAGAGATCGATGCACTCGTCGCAGATGTAGACGCCGGGACCGGCGATCAGCTTCCGCACCTGTCGCTGCGTCTTGCCGCAGAAGGAGCAGAGGAGCTGCTCGCCGGTGTTGTCCGACGGCGTCATGTCAGCGGTGTTCGATGACCTGATCGATGATGCCGTACGTCTTCGCCTCTTCGGCGCTCATGAAGTTGTCGCGCTCCGTGTCCTGCTTGACCTTCTCTGCCGGCTGACCGGTGTGGAGGGCGAGGAGGCGGTCGAGGTTCTGACGCATGTCGATGATCTCTCGCGCGTGGATCTCGATGTCGGTGGCCTGGCCCTGGAAGCCGGCGGAGACCTGATGGATCAGGATCTTCGAGTTCGGCAGCGCCATGCGCTTGCCCTTCGCGCCACCGGCGAGCAGGAACGCGCCCATCGACATCGCGATGCCGACGCAGATCGTCTGCACGTCGGGCTTGATGAACTGCATCGTGTCGTAGATCGCCAT
>CAINDT010000346.1 GCA_903847495.1 uncultured Actinomycetes bacterium | reverse complement strand
GTTGACCTCGTGATCGACCACTCGGTGCAGGTCGACACCTTCGGCACCAAGTACGCGTTCGAGAAGAACGTCGAGCGCGAGTACGAGCGCAACGGCGAGCGCTACCGCTTCTTCCGCTGGGGCCAGGGCGCCTTCGGCCGGCTGCGCGTCGTGCCGCCGGGCATGGGCATCGTCCACCAGGTCAACGTCGAGAACCTCGCCAGCGTCGTCGACGTGCGCGACGTCGATGGCGGCCAGGTCGCGCTGCCCGACACGCTCGTGGGCACCGACTCGCACACCACCATGGTCAACGCGCTGGGCGTGCTCGGCTGGGGCGTCGGCGGCATCGAGGCCGAGGCCGCGATGCTCGGCCAGCCGCTCGCGATGAGCGAGCCGATCGTGATCGGCTTCGAGTTCCGCGGCACGCTCAACCCGGGCGTCACCGCCACCGACCTTGTCCTCACCGTCACCGAGCGCCTGCGCCAGTACGGCGTCGTCGGCCGCTACGTCGAGTTCTGCGGCGACGGCCTCAGCGCGCTGTCGATCCCGGACCGCTCGACGCTGTCGAACATGGCACCCGAGTTCGGCGCCACGGCCGCGACTTTCCCGGTCGACGCCGAGACGATCCGCTTCCTCAACTCGACCGGTCGCGAGGCGCAGGCCGCTGTGGCCGAGGCGTACTGCCGCGCGCAGGGGATGTTCCGCGAGGACGGCCAGCCGCTCGCCACGTACTCCGACGTGCTGGTGCTCGACCTGCACGAGATTGTCCCGAGCCTCGCAGGCCCCAGCCGCCCGCAGGACCGCGTCGACCTCGGCGGCGTCCGCGAGAGCTTCCAGCAGGCCTTCCCGCGCGAGTCGTCGCCCGTCCGCATTCCCGTCCAGGCGCTCGTCCCGGCCGAGGCCGCAGGTGCCACGACGACCGCCGAGGACTGCACCGTCGATCACGGCAGCGTCGTGATCGCCGCGATCACCTCCTGCACCAACACGTCGAACCCGTCCGTCATGGTCGCCGCCGGCCTGCTCGCCCGTAACGCACGCGCCAAGGGTCTCGAGACGAAGCCGTGGGTCAAGACCAGCCTCGCGCCGGGCTCCCGCGTCGTCACCGACTACCTCGACAAGGCCGGCCTGACGGGACCGCTGAACGAGCTGCGCTTCAACCTCGTCGGCTACGGCTGTACGACGTGCATCGGCAACTCCGGCCCGCTGCCGGAGGCACTCGACGCCGCCATCTCCGAGCACGAGCTCGCCGTCGGCGCCGTGCTGTCGGGCAACCGCAACTTCGAGGGCCGCGTGCATCCGAAGGTGCGCGCCGCGTACCTCGCCTCGCCCCCGCTCGTCGTCGCGTACGCACTGGCCGGCACGCTCAACATCGACCTCACGTCGGAGCCGATCGGCACCGACGGCGAGGGCAACGATGTGATGCTCGCCGACATCTGGCCGTCGATGGAGGAGATCAAGGAGGTCATCGCTGCGTCGCTGACCGAGGATCTCTACGAGAAGGAGTACGGCGCCATCTGGGACGGCGACGAGCATTGGCGCGCGCTCGTGGCCCCGACCGGCGAGACGATGGACTGGGACGCCGACTCCACGTACGTGCGCCAGCCGCCGTTCTTCTCCGGCATGGCCGCGGAGCCGCGCGACCTCACGGACATCAGTGGCATGCGCGCGCTGGCCGTGCTCGGCGATTCCATCACCACCGACCACATCTCGCCCGCCGGCGTGATCCAGCCCGACGGCCCGGCCGGCCGTTGGCTGCAGGAGCACGGCGTGGTGCAGCGTGAGTTCAACTCGTACGGCGCGCGTCGCGGCAATCACGAGGTGATGGTGCGCGGCACCTTCGCCAATATCCGCCTGCGCAACGAGCTCGTCCCCGGCACGGAGGGCGGCCTGACCGCCTACCAGCCGTCGGGCGAGATCATGTCGATCTACGACGCGTCCGAGCGCTACCAGGCCGAAGGCGTGCCGCTGATCATCATCGCGGGCCGCGAGTACGGTTCGGGCTCCTCGCGCGACTGGGCCGCCAAGGGCACGCTGCTGCTGGGCGTGAAGGTCGTCATCGCCGAGTCGTACGAGCGCATCCATCGGTCGAACCTCGTCGGCATGGGCGTCTTGCCACTGCAGTTCCCCGAGGGCATCAACCGCGGCACGCTCAAGCTCGACGGCACCGAGACCATCAGCGTCTCCGGGCTGCCGACGCTCGAGGCACGCGGCACGATCGCGGTCACCATCACGCGCGCCGACGGCTCATCCGACTCGTTCGATGCGCTGGCGCGCGTCGACACGCCGGTCGAGATCGAGTACCTGCGCCATGGCGGGATCCTGCCGATGGTGCTGCGTCAGATGAGCTG
>CAINDT010000345.1 GCA_903847495.1 uncultured Actinomycetes bacterium | reverse complement strand
TCATCGCGAAGAAGAACACCGGCCCCCAGGCGTCGAGGAAGCCCTGCGGCTCGAAGCCGAGCAGGCTCGTCAGGTAGCCGTCCTGGAAGATCAGCTTGGCGACGCCGAAGGCGGCACCGACTGCGAGCAGGTTGGTGATGACGCCGATCGCGGCGATCAGCGGCGCCTGCAGCGCCACGAGCAGGAGCAGGAAGCCGAGCACGAGCACGATGCCGATCACGAGTGGGGTGGCGTCGCCGAGCGCGACCTCGAGGTCGTGGTTCTCGGCTGCCGCGCCGCCGATCAGCACGTCCGCAGGCAACTCGCCGCGAAGCCGGTCGATGGCGGTGCCGATCGTGGGATCGGACGGATCCGTCTTCGGCACGGCCTGCAGGAGCGTCAGCTGGCCATCGGCCGAGGGCATGCCGGGCATGACCGCGGCGATCGCCGGATCGTTCTGCAGCGTCTCGCTGACTGCCGCCACCTCGGCCGTCGGCGTCACGATCTGGAGGGCACCCGGTGCGCCCGGCCCGAAGGTCGACTGGATCGTCTCGTAGCCGACGCGCGAGCTGTCGCCGTTGGGGACGACCTTGATCGACGGCATGCCGGTGCGCAGGTCGAGCGCCGGGACGGCCAGGGCGAGCAGGATCGCCACCGCGGCGATGCCGGGGAGGATCGGGTGCTTCCAGAGGAACTCGCCCCAGCGGGCGAAGGTCGGCGAGCGGTGCTCGCCCGAGTGGACCCACGGCAGCGAGACCGCATTGATCTTCGTGCCGAGCTTCGCCATCACGATCGGCAGGAGCGTCAACGTGGCGAGCAGGACGAAGAGGACCGCAAGCATGATGCCGAGCGCCATCGAGCGGAAGGCGGGGCTCGGGACGAGCATCACCGCCGACAGCGAGATCAGCACGGTCACGCCGCTGAACAGCACGGCCTTGCCGGCGGTGTCCATCGTCACGCCCACCGCATCATTGGGCTTCATGCCGCTGCCCATCAGGGCGGCACGGAAACGCACGACGACGAACAGGGCGTAGTCGATGCCGAGCGCGAGCGCGAACATCATCGCGAAGTTCATGGCCCAGATCGAGACGTCGAAGACCTGCGTCGCGAGGTAGAGGCTGCCGGCGGTCATCATCAGGCCGATGATCGTCAGCATCAGCGGCAGGCCGGCGGCGACGAGCGAGCCGAACGCGAGCAGCAGGATCGCGAGGGTGACGGGCCACGAGTACAGCTCGGACTTCATCATCGCGTCCTTGTTGGCCGTGTTGAAGTCGCTCCACATGCCGGGTGCGCCGGTCAGCGCGACGGTGATGTCGCCGTTGCCGACCTTGGCCAGATCGCCCTTGAGGCGGTCGGCAGCGCGGACCATCTCGGTCGGGTTGAGCGCGGCGCCGCCCTGGACGACGGCGGTGCGCTTGTCCTCCGACAGCGACATCCCGGGCTGAGGCTGGACGACGGTCGAGACGGCCTTGTCGCTTGCGAGGATCTGCGTGACGTCGGCGATGGCCTGCTGGTACTCGGCGCTGTCGACCGTCTGCGTCTTGGAGGTGAGCACGACCATCATCGCGCTGCCGCCGAGACCCTGGAATTCGCGGGCGACGTCGTCGCGGGCCTCGACGGACTGCGAGCCGGTCGCCTCCCAGCCGGCGCCGGAGAGGGCGTGCTCGGCCTTAGGAGCGAAGAAGCCAAGGGCGACGGCTGCGACGAGCCAGATGACGGCCACGAGCTTGCGGTGCGTGGCCGACCAGTAGCCGAGGCGGCCGATCGGGCCGAGGGTGGGTGTGGCGGTCGCGGTGGCGGCGCTCATCGGACGCAGCCCTTCTGCACGTGGAAGACGCGGGTGAGGATCAGAGCGGCGCCGCAGGTGCCGGACGCGACGTACATCAGCTGGTTGAGGCCGACGAAGGCCGTCAGCAGGAGGAACCACGGGGAGACGAGGACGGCGAGCGCGACGCTCGCGAGGACGATGATGCCGGCCATCAGGAACAGCACGCGCTCGAGCGGCCAACTCATGGCTCGCGGTGCCTTGGTGATCTCGGGGGTGATAGCGGACCTGTCCGACTCCTTCTACTTCACAACCAAACGGTTGACAAGTTGTATCAGGTGGGCCGAGTGCGCGCAAGCGGGTCCGCGCGCACCGCGTGGTTGACGCG
>CAINDT010000344.1 GCA_903847495.1 uncultured Actinomycetes bacterium | reverse complement strand
GTCAACTACATCTCGATGCTGGAGCACGTCGGTACACACGTCGATGCGCCGATCCACTTCGGGCCGAACGGCGACACGATCGACAACTGCCCGCTCGAATGGTTCCGCGGTACCGCCGTGTGCCTGGACCTGACGCACATCCCCGACCTCGGCGACATCGACGTCGCCGACCTCGAGGCCGCGGCGGAGAAGGCCGGTGTGGAGATCAACGGTCAGATCGTGCTGATGAACACGGGCCTGCATAACCGCCACTGGCCGGAGAAGTCGGCCTGCACCTCGAATCCGGGGCTGACGGCCGCCGCCACGCACTGGCTGGCCGACCATGGCTCGCTGGTGCACGGCGTGGAGGGTCCGTCGACCGACAAGGCCGGCACGAAGGGCTTCCCGTCGCATCGCGTCTGCCGCGACCGCGGGATGGTGCACTACGAGTGGCTGTGCAACCTCGAGCAGCTCGTGGGCAAGGGCGAGTTCCAGTTCTACGGGTTCCCGCTCAAGTGGGTCGGCGGCACCGGGTCGCCGTGCCGCGCGATCGCCGAGGTGGCGTGATGACCGAGCACCTGATGGAGCGGATGACGTGGAAGGAGGTCGAGGCGCGGCTCGCGGCCGGCGTCGACGCCGTGATCCTGCCGATCGGCACGACCGAGCAGCACGGCCCGCACATGCCGCTCGATACGGACTGCGTCATCGCGCGGAGCCTGGCTGAGCGCGTGGCCGCGCAGGCCGAGGCCGATGGGCTCAGCGTGCTCGTCGCCCCGACGTTGAACGTGACGCTGTCCTGGTACCACATGCAGTTCCCCGGCTCGATGCGTCTCTCCACGCCGACCTTCCTCGAGGTCTTCAAGGAGGTCGTGGAGTCGCTGCACCATCACGGCATCCGCAACGTGATCGCCCTGAACGGCCATGGCGGCAACGTCGCGGCGCTGACGGTCGCGGTCAACTACTACCTCGAGCAGACCGGCCGCCGCGTCTTCCTCGCCCAGTGGTGGGAGCTCGCCGGCGACGTCGTCGGCACGGTCGAGGGTCCGGGCATCCACGCCGAGGAGGCGGAGACATCGCTCGCGCTCGCCGTCGGCCAGCGCGTGCTGATGGACGAGGCGACGATCGAGGCCTGGGACCGGGGCGATGCGGTGAAGGAGGCCGGCCACACGTGGTCGTCGCTCGGCAAGTACAGCCTCGTCCCCAAGGGCCCGGGCGTGACCGTGCCGATGGACATGCTCCGCGACATCACCGAGTCCGGCGTGGTCGGCGACGCCCGTCGCGCCACCCCCGAGCTTGGCCAGCGGATCATCGACGCGTTCGTGCCGCGCCTTGTCACGGTGGTCCGCGACATGTCCGAAACCGCACCGGAGGCGTAGTGCAGCCGACCGCCACCGCACTCGGCGACCCGATCGAGGTCGCAGGGGTTCGCAAAGAGGCCACGCGACTCGGCGACGTGACCGTCACGCGCGCCGTGTACCCCACCGGCTGGCGGCACGCCGACCACGATCCTGAGCCGTGCCTGCTTTCGCACGTCGGCTACTGCGTCTCCGGCCGCCTGCGCGTGTGGTGGCCCGACGGCGCGGAGGTGCTCGTCGAGGGCGGCCAGGCGTTCGCCCTGCCGCCCGGCCACGATGCCGAATGCCTCCAAGAGTGCACGCTGATCCAGTTCGACCGTAACGAAGGACCCTGACATGCGCATCCTTGTCATCAACCCCAACACCACGCAGGCCATGACCGATGAGATCGGCCACGCCGCGCGCTCCGTCGCCGCGCCCACCACGGAGATCGACTGCACGAGCCCGGACGGCGGCCCGCGGTCGATCGAGGGCTTCGCCGACGAGACGATCGCCGCGTACCACACGCTCGAGACGGTCGCACGGACGCAGGGCCAGTACGACGGCTACGTGATCGCGTGCTTCGGTGATCCCGGCCTCTACGCGTGTCGCGAGATCAGCGACGTCCCCGTCGTCGGCATTGCCGAAGCAGCCATGCACACCGCGTGCCTGATCGCACACCGCTGGTCGATCGTCACCGTCATCCCCCGTGTCGAGCCGTTCATCGCCGACGCCGTCCACCGCGCCGGGCTGACGGAGAAGTGCGCATCCATCCGCTGCACGCCACTGAGCGTCCTCGAGATCGAGCAGGACATCGAGCGCACCAAGCGCCTGATCCTCGAGTACGCGCGCAAGGCGATCGACGAGGATGGCGCAGAGGCGATCCTGCTCGGCTGCGCCGGGCTCGGTCCGATCGACGACACGATGCAGGAGGAGCTCGGCGTGCCGGTGCTGGACGGTGTTCGCTGCGCCGTGACGATGATCGAGGGCCTGCACACCTACGGGCGCACGACGTCGAAGACGAAGGCGTTCCTGTCGCCCGAGCCGAAGGAGCTCGTCAACTGCCCCGGCACGCTGATCGCCGCCTACGCCCGCCAGGAGCGCGGCGCATGACGCGCGTCATCGGCGTCGACATCGGCGGCACGTTCACCGACCTGATGCTGTTCGACGCCGAAACCGGCGGCGTGCACGTGCACAAGGTCCCCTCCACGCCGGCCGCGCCGGACGAGGCGATGGTCAACGGCATCCGTGAGCTCTGCGCAATCGGCGGCATCGAGCCGAGCGACGTCACGGGCGTGTTCCACGGCACGACCGTGGCGACAAACGCGGTGCTCGAGTTCGATGGCGCCCGTGTGGGCATGATCACGACGCGCGGTTTCCGCGACGTGTCGCACATCGGCCGCCACCAGCGCCCGCAGCACTACTCGGTCGTCCAGGACATCCCCTGGCAGGCCCAGCCATTTGCCGAGCGCGCGCATCGCCATGTCGTGACCGAGCGCATCGTGCCGCCGTCGGGCGAGGTGCTCGTCCCGCTGGCCGAGGACGAGGTGCGGGCCGCGGCCGAGGCGCTCGCCGCAGAGGGCGTCGAGGCGGTCGCGATCTGCTTCCTCTTCTCGTATCTCAATCCCGCGCACGAGCGCCGCGCCGCGGAGATCGTGCGCGAGGTGATGCCCGATGCGTTCGTCACCGCGAGCGCCGACATCGTTCCCCAGTTCCGCGAGTTCGAGCGCTTCACGACCGCACTGATGAACGCCTTCATCGGCCCCAAGACCGGCCACTACATCGAGCGCCTCGACCGCGCCCTGCGCGAGCTCGGAGTGACGGGCGACCTGCACGTGATGATGTCGAGCGGCGGTGTCGCGAGCGTGCGCGCCGCGGCCGAGCGGCCCGTGACGCTGCTCCTGTCCGGCCCTGCCGCGGGCATCCTCGGCGGCCAATGGACGAGCGCGCTGAGCGGCCGTGAGCGACTGATCACATTCGATGTCGGCGGTACCTCCGCCGACATCGGGATCGTCACCGAGCACGGCGTCGCGGAAGCCTCGGCCCGCGACACATGGGTCGGCGGCTACCCCCTGCTCGTGCCGATGCTCGACGTGCACGCGATCGGCGCCGGTGGCGGTTCCGTCGCGTACGTCGATGAGGGCGGCGCCTTCCGCGTCGGTCCACGCAGCGCCAAGGCCCGTCCGGGTCCGGCCTGCTACGGGCACGGCGGCACAGAGCCAACGATCTCGGACGCGCATCTGCTGCTCGGCCGGCTCGACGCGGAGCGCTTCCTCGGCGGCCGCATGCGCCTTGACCGCGCGGCCGCGGAGGCCGCGATCGCGCCGCTCGCCGCCGAGCTCGGCATGGACGAGGCCGCGACGGCACAGGGCATCCTCACGATCGCCAACGCCAACATGGCGCGGGCGATCCGCTCGCGCACCATCGAGAAGGGCCACGACCCGCGCGACTTCGCGCTCGTCGCGTTCGGTGGTGCCGGTCCGCTCCACGCCGCAGAGGTGGCAGACCTGCTCAACGTCCCCGAGGTCCTCGTGCCCCCGTATCCGGGCATCACGTCGGCCAACGGCCTCTTGACGAGCGACCTCAAGTACGACCAGATGCGCACGGTCTTCATGGTCGAGGGCGCAGTCGACGCCGAGCGCGTCAATCGCGAGCTCGAGGACATCGAGCGGCTGCTGCGCTCGTGGCTGCACGAGGACGGCGTCGCCGACGGCGACATCGTGGTCACCCGAGCACTCGACTGCCGCTACGTCGGACAGGGCTACGAGCTGCGACTGCCGTTGGCGGACGGGCCGTTCGCCGAGCCCGCGCTCGCGGGCTTCCACGAGCTGCACACCCGCGAGTACGGCAAGGCGCATGGCGATCCGATCGAGATCGTCAACGCGCGCGTCACCGCCGTCGGCCGTCGACCGACCGTCGACGCGCTTCCCGTCACGACCGCGACCCTGGCCGAGGCCACGGTGGCGGAGCAGGCCGTCCTGTTCCCCGCGGCCGACGGTGCACTCGCCGAGCACGCCACCCCGTTCCTCGAGCGGGCCAAGCTGCCGCTCGACGAGCCTTTCGCCGGCCCGGCGATCGTGCTGCACGCCGATACGACCACGGTGATCCCACCCGGCTGGAACGGCTGTGCGGATATCGCCGGCAACCTGATCCTGACCCGGGAGGCATCGGCATGAGCCGTCTCGACCCCGTCACCACCGCCGTCATCGCCGGCGGCCTCGACTCGATCGCCGTCGAGATGGGCCACAAGCTGGCCCGCATGTCGTACTCGTCGATCATCCGCGAGTCGGAGGACTTCGGCTGCGCGCTCTGCGACGTCGATGCCAATCAGCTGTGCGAGTCGGTGCAGTCCACGCCGCTCCAGTCGGGCCCCATCCCCGGCTACGTGCGCGGCATCGAGCGGCGTTTCCGTGAGACCGGGCAGGAGTGGCGGCCCGGCGACGTCGTCATCCACAACCATCCGTACTACGGCGCCTCGCACCAGCCCGACGTCGGGTTCATCGTGCCGGTCTTCCACGGTGGCGAGCTGGTCGGGTTCTCGGGCACGACCGCGCACCACCTCGACCTCGGTGCCCTCTCCCCTGGCACCTGCGGCATCGTCGATGCCGGCGACGCCTTCGCCGAGGGCCTGCACTTCAACGCTCTCAAGATTGAGGACGAGGGACGCCCGAACGGCGTGCTCTGGCAGCTGATCAAGGACAACGTGCGCGCCCCGCACCTCGTGGTCGGCGACATGGAGGCTCAGGTGACGGCAGCCAAGATCGGCGCCGCCCGCCTCGAGGAGCTGATCGAGCGCTACGGCGTCGACACCTTCCGCCTGGCCTGCGCCGACGTGATGGACTACTCCGAACGCATGATGCGGCGCGAGATCGAGCGCCTCCCCGACGGCACGTACGAGGCCGAGGGCCGGCTCGACGGCTATCCGGACCATCCGGACCCGTCGTACAAGGACCTCGTCATCAAGGTTGCCGTCACGATCGCCGGCTCCGAGCTCACAGTCGACCTCGCCGGTACCTCGCCGCAGATCGACCTGCCGCTCAACATGCCGTTCGTCGGCACGGTCGATCTCGCCGTCTGGGTCGCACTGCGCTCGATCCTGCTCGACACCGATACGCACGACGCGGTGCCGACCAACTCCGGGCTGTTCCGCCCGATCACGATCACGGCGCCCGAGGGCTGCCTCGCCAACCCCACCTTCCCAGCACCGACGATCGCGCGGTTCTCCGGCGGCAACCTCGTCGCCGACACGCTGATGCGCGCGCTGGCGCCGATCCTGCCCGACGCAGTCAGCGCCGGCACCGGCACGCTGCGGATCGTCTCGTACTCCGGGTTCCGGGACGGCGAGCACTGGGTCTACATGGACATCCACGAGGGCAGCTACGGCGCGCGTCACGGCAAGGACGGCATGGATGCGGTCGACACGCTGTACGCGAACACGCGCAACAACCCCGTCGAGGACATCGAGTCGCACTATCCGCTGCGCGTCACGCAGTACGAGTTGCGCGAGGGCGAGGCCGGTGCCGGGCAGTGGCGCGGCGGGCTCGGCTCGATCCGCGAGATCGAGTTCCTCGACGACACGGGCTTCTCGCTCGAGGGCGAGGGCTCCGTCTGGGCACCGCCCGGGCTCTTCGGCGGCGCTGATGGCGCTCCGAGCCGCGTGATCCTCAACCGCGGGCGTCCCGACGAGCAGGAGCTGCACTCCAAGTTCCCCTACCGCAAGGCGAAGGCCGGCGATCGCATCTGCCTGATGGGACCGTGCGGCGGCGGTTACGGACCAGCCGCCGACCGCGACGCACAGGCCGCCGCGCGCGATCGCGCCGACGGCCTCGCACCGTGACGTACATTCCCCACACCCGATGAGACGGCTCCGCGGCTACGCCGTGGCCTGCCACACGGCGCCGACGGTCGGCGTCACGCTGATCATGACGGCGTTCGCGTGGAGCCTCGGCTGGCGCGGCGGCGACCTCGCACTCGTGGCGCTGACAATCCTGCTCGGGCAGCTCTCGGTCGGCTGGTGCAATGACGCCCACGACAGCCGCATCGACGCGCAGGCCGGGCGGACGGGCAAGCCCACCGTGGCGCGGGACGTCACACCGCGAGGCCTGTGGATCGGGGCGATCGGCGCGTTCGCGGCCGCCGTCGTCCTCAGCTGGCTCGTGGCGGGGCTCGTCGGCGGCTCGTTCCACGTGCTCGCGCTGGCGATGGCGTGGCTCTACAACCTGCGCCTCTCGCGCACGGTCTGGTCGTGGCTGCCGTACGCCGTCGCGTTCGGCTCGGCACCGCTGTTCCTATCGCTCGGGCTCGACGGAGAGATGCCGCCCATCTGGATGGTGGTCGCCTTCGCCCTCGCGGCGATCAGCGCGCATCTCGCGAACGCCCTGCCAGATCTCGAGAGCGATCGCGCCGCCGGGCTCGGTGGGCTCGCCGTACGCCTTGGCAGCCGCCGGGCGACGCGGCTCTGCTGGCTCCTCCTCGCGCTCGGCACGGCCGTGATCGCGCTCGCGTCCCTGCCTCGCTCGCCCCTCGTCGCCGTCGCGCTCGCCGCCATCTTCGTCGGGGCTGCTGCGTTTGGGGCCCGGCGTGCCGGCAGCGCGACGAGCTTCAACGGCCTGCTCGCGATCGTGGCGATCGACGTCGCCGCCATCGTCTTCCTACCGCTGCTCTGACGCGGGGCCGCGACCCGCAACGAGGGCGCGGAAAACCCGATTCGCCACGCACCATCAGCGTCCTAGCGTGAGCCGTGGATCTCCGACCGAAGGACCACCCACCATGCACGCACACACCCCTTCCACTGCACAACGCCGAGTGCTCGTACTGCTGGCAGCCGAGTGCGATGGCGAGCATGTGGTGCGTGAGCTTTCAGCGCACGGGCATGCGCACACCGGCATCCGCGTGATCGCGCCGCTGGTCGGCAGCCGCCTCAACCACTTCCTGTTCGGCGACGAGCACGCCTCGCGCCCGGCAGCCGAGCACCGTCTCTCCGAGGCGATCGACGCGTTCTACCGTCACGGCATCGAGGTCACCGGCGGCACGGGCGACTCGAGTCCGCTGCAGGCGCTCGAGGACGAGATTGTGGTGTTCCACCCCGACGAGCTCGTGATCGTCCTGCACCCGACAAGCGACCGTGAGTGGTTCGAACGACACCTGCCCGAGGATGCGGTCGCGAAGTTCGGACTGCCGGTCACCGTCGTCGATGCCGTGCCCGTCGAGGTGCACGAGACGGCGTAGACGAACGGCGATCGTCCGCTCAGTGCGGACGGGTGGACGGCGGGCGCTCCATCTCGAAGACCTCGCCGGGGTGGCTGTAGGCGTTACCCCCGAGGCGACCGAGAGGGTGCAGCTTGCGGGGGTCGATGCGGCCGTCGTCGTACAGCTCGTCGCGCACGTGGAAGGCGACGATCTCGAGGATCATCACGAGGTAGCGATTCTCGCCGTCGTGGCCGATCGGGACCTCCTGCGCGAGCCGGCACTCGAGCGAGATGGGCGACTCCGCGACGCGCGGCGGCGCGACGTGGCGGCACGGCGCAACCGACAGCCCGGCGAGCTTCAGCTCGTCGACGCCGAAGGGGTGCTCGCCGGCGGTCACGTTCATCGCTTCCGCGAGCTCGTCCGTGACGACGTTGATCACGCACTCGCCCGCGGCACGGAGATTGACGCCCGTGTCCTTGTACTCCCCGTCGCGATGCCGACCGATCGCGAGCATCACGCTCGGCGGCTCGGCCCCGACCGCCTGGAAGAACGAGAACGGCGCGAGGTTCACGCGCCCCTCGGCGTCCATCGTCGAAACCCAGGCGATCGGGCGCGGCACGACGCAGTCAACCAGCAGGCGATAGGCCTTGCGGCCGGGCAGTTCGGTGGCGTCGATGATCGTCATCGGAAGAGTCCGATCAGAATGCCACCCGAGACCACGAGCAGCATCGCCGCCACGACGCGGACTCCGATGCCGTCTGAGCGGCCGAGGATCAGCCATGCGAGCAGGACGGTCCACATCGACTGCATCGCGTTGAGCGGTGCGAAGATCGTGACCTTGCCGATACCGAGGGCGATCGTCAGCGTCGTGTACGCCATGCCGAACACGATGGCGGCGGGCAGGAACGGAATCAGCACCTCCCGCAGCTGGCCGGGTAGCGCGCGGCGGCGCGTGACCACCGCGAAGCCGGCGACAGCGACGAAAGCGCCGATCAGTGCCCATGAGGTGGCCGCGCGGGGATCCATGTCGGTCTCGAGCCCCGCCATCCGCATCGCGTTGTCGCGGCACGCGAACGTGAGGGCGCAGAGGAAGGCGAGCAGCATGCCGCGAGCGCGGAAGCCGGCCGGGAGATTGCGCTCGTAGGCCAGCGAGGCCCCGCCGACGACGATCAGCACGGTACCCGCGAGGAGGCCAGCCTTCAGCGGCTCGTCCCGGAAGACCACGGCGATGATCGTGGCCAGGAGCGGTGCGGTGCCGATCATGATCGCCACGCGGCTCGCTCCGACATCGCGCACAGCCAGCATGAAGATGATCTGCGACGCGCCCGGCGCGATCAGCCCGATTGTGAAGTAGACGGCGGCGATGCCCGGGTCGAGCAGATCCGCGGCCTGCCCGGAGACGATCGTCACGCCCAGCACGATCACCGTGGCGATGCCGATCACGATCACGGAGCCCGCAATGGGATCCGACGTGCGGATCAGGCCACGCCGCACCATCACGGTCAGGAGTCCAAAGAGGATCCCCGCGAGCACGCCCAGTCCGATGGCCAGCATTCGGCCACGATACCGCGCCAGCACAGAATCCCACGACGGACGATGTATTTCGGCCGAGCGCGGCTATGATCGCGCCCAGAGAAAGGCCCTGCATGGGCGAGGAGGAACGATGAAGAAGATCATCCGCGGCGGCACCGTCGTCAATGCGCGAGAGACCATCAAGGGCGACGTCCTGATCGACGGCGAGTCCGTCGTCGCCGTCGGCCAGATCGGCGATGTCGAGGGCGCCGAAGTCATCGACGCCACCGGCTGCTACCTGCTACCGGGTCTGATCGACAACCACACGCACATGTCGATGCCGTTCGGCGGCACGACCACGGCCGACGACTACAACACGGGCACGCAGGCGGCTGCCGCCGGCGGCGTTACCGCGATCGTCGACTTCGCTCTGCAGATGGAGGACAACGGCCTGCAGTCCTCGCTCGATCAGTGGATGGGCCGCGCCGAGGGCGCCGCGCACGTCGATTACAGCTTCCACATGGCGATCACGCGCTCCGATGAGGGCACGTTCAACGACATGCCGAAGATGGTCGATCAGGGCATCTCGTCCTTCAAGGTCTTCCTGGCGTACAAGGACGTCCTGATGATCACGGACGACCTGTTCATGCGCGTCCTCGAGGAGTCGAAGCAGCATGGCGGCCTCGTGCAGGTCCACGCCGAGAACGGCTGGATCATCGACCGCATGGTCGCCGAGGCGCTCGGTCGCGGCGACACGACGCCGGTCTGGCACTCCTACACCCGCCCCGAGTGGGTCGAGGCAGAGGCCACGGGTCGCGCGGTGCGCTTCGCCGAGCAGGCCGGTGCACCGGTCTTCATCGTGCACGTCTCCTGCCAGCCGGCCGCGGAGGAGATCATCGCGGGCCGCGCCCGCGGTGTCGCCGCGTACGGCGAGACCTGCATCCAGTACTTGTTCGCCGACATCACGGATCTCGAGCGTCCCGCGCCCGAGGGCGCGCGCTTCGTCTGCTCGCCGCCGCTGCGTGACGCCTCGAACCAGGACTTCATGTGGGACTGCCTCAAGTACGGCCATCTGCAGTCGATCTCGACGGACCACTGCCCGTTCGACGACCCGCAGAAGGCGCTTGGCGCGGATGACTTCTCGAAGATCCCGAACGGCCTCGCCGCCATCCAGCACCGACTGCCCCTGATGTGGGAGCACGGCGTGAAGGAGGGGCGCATGTCGATGAACCGCCTCGTCGACGTGACGTCGACGGCGATCGCGAAGCAGTTCGGCATGCCGACGAAGGGCGCTATCGCCGCCGGCATGGATGCCGACGTCGTGATCTTCGATCCGAAGACGCCGTTCACGTTCTCGCCGGAGACGTCGTTCATGAACGTCAGCTACGACCTCTGGGACGGCAAGACGGTCGCCGGCTCGGTCCGCTCGACGCTGTGCCGCGGCACCGTCGTGTTCGATCAGGGCGAGATCAAGACGCAGCCGGGCCACGGCAAGTTCCTCAAGCGCATCCCGTTCGACGCGGCGCGCCAGGGCGACCTGGCTTAGCGCCGAACGAGGCCAATCTGGATCCGGATCCAGATTGGCCGATTTCGTGCCAAATCGGATCCGGATCCAAATTGGTCAATTTCGTGCCAATTTGGATCCGGATCCAAATTGGCGCCGTCAGAGCCTGCGCAGCGGCATGCCGCAGTTCATGGCGGCGACGATCGCGTTGGCGACCTGATCGCCATAGCCGGCCTCGATCGCCGCACGGTACGTCGCGACGCACGCCTCGGCGATCTGCGTCGGCGTGCCTGCCTCCGCGGCGAGCCGCAAGAAGACGTCGACGTCCTTGGCCATCAGCTCGACCGATAGGCCACCGGGCATGTCGTCGCCCGCGACGATCTTCGGGAAGCGGTTGGCGCTCGCCCAGGATGCGCCACTACCGGCGTTGATCGCCTCGAGCAGGCGTGCGGGATCGAGCCCCGCCGCGACACCCGCCAGCATCGCCTCGCCCGTCGCGGCGAGCGTCACGGCATTGAGGACGTTATTGACGGCCTTCGTGGCGTGCCCCGCCCCGCTCGGTCCCATCACGAGGATCTGCGAGGAGATCGCCTCGAGCACCGGACGTACGAGGTCGATCGCCGCATCGTCGCCGCCCACAAGGACGACCAGCGTGCCCCGCTCGGCCGCAGCTGCGCCGCCCGTCACACCCGCGTCGACGAAGGCGATGCCCCGCTCGGCGCAGCGCGCGTGCAGCCGCCGCGTCGAAGCCGGGTCGGCGGTGGTGAGGTCGATGATCGTCAGTCCGGCCGCACCATGCTCGAGCAGGCCCTCGGGGCCTTCGACGACGGCCTCGACCTCGCGTGAGGAAGGCAGCGACAAGAGGACGACAGGCGCCCCGGCCGCCGTCGCCAGGTCGACCGCCTCGCCACCGGTCGCCGCCGCGCGCGTTGCATCGGCATCACACGCGAGCACGCGGAAGCCCGCACGCACCAGCACGCCGCCGACACGCCCCCCGATATTGCCGCAGCCGACCAGTCCGACGGATTCCATGCGAGAACGGTACCGCGCCGCCGCTGTCCGCTTCCTCCCGGTGGAGCGGCGACCTCCGCGGGCGGAGCCTGCAACCCTTCAGGCGTGGATCCCGCCGAAGCACGCCGCATCCTCGTCCACGGCTCGACCGGACCGACGCCCTGCAAGATCGGCATCCGCGTGATCGCCGGCATCCTCGACTTCGGCGTAGTCACCGTTGTGCTCTTCTGGGTCAGCCTCCTGACACGCGAGCAGAAGCCCGACGGCACGTTCTCGCTACCCGCCTGGGTCGTGATCGTCTACATCGTCTGGTGGCTGCTCTACTACGGCCTGTTCGAGTACCTCTGGAACGGCCAGACCCCGGGCAAGCGCGTCGCGCGCATCAAGGTCGTGATGGGCGGCGGTGCCGCGCTCACCCCGATGGCCGCCGCCAAGCGGACCCTCGCGCGCCCCGTCGATCTCTTTCCCTTCATCACGCCGTACGCGCTCGGCATCCTCTGGATCGTCGTCACAGGGGAGAACCGTCGCCAGCGCCTGGGCGACAAGTGGGCGGGGACGAAAGTCATCAAGGTCGACGAGGACGACTGAGTCGCTCGCGCGCTACCGCGTCGTGTAGCCCGCATCGACGACGAGTGCGGTGCCCACCGTCGCCTTGGCGCGCTCGCTCGCGAGATACGCGATCGCCTCGGCGATCTCCGCCGGTTCGATCAGACGGCCGATCACCCCGGCGTCCTCGAAGGCCTTGCGCGTACCGGCGGCATCGCCCGACTCGGCGAAGAAGCGCTCGACGAGCGGCGTGTCGGTCGGCCCCGGGCACACGCAGTTGACGCGGATGCCCTCCCCCGCGTGGTCAAGCGCCATGGCGCGCGTGAGATTCACCGCTGCGCCCTTGGACGCGCAGTACGCGGCGGCATCGGGCACGGCGACCATGCCGAGCTGTGACGCGACGACGACGATGGCGCCGCCACCGGTAGTGCGCAGATGCGGGATCGTCGCGCGGCACGTCAGGTAGACGCCGCGCACGTTGATGCTCATCACGCGGCCGAACTCCTTCGGCGTGCACTCGACGACGGACCCGCGCGAGGCAACGCCGGCGGCGGTCACGACCACGTCGAGTCCCCCGAGCTCGGCGACCGCCTGCTCGACGGCGCTCGCGACCGACGCGTCGTCGGAGACGTCGCAGACGACCTTCACGTCGGCCGCGCACTGCGCGAGCATCGACTCGTCGACGTCGAGGGCGGCAACGCGGCAGCCGTCCTCTTGGAAGCGCACGACGGCGGCGGCGCCGATGCCCGACGCACCGCCTGTGATCAGCACACGGCGGGTCATACGGCCGTCATCCCGCCGTCGACGATGAACGCCGAGCCGGTGACGAATGAGGCGCGGTCGCTGGCCAGGAAGCAGATCGCATCGGCGACCTCATCGGCGCGGCCGACACGGCCAATGGGATGCATGGGCTCGAAGGCAGCAAAGGCCGCTTCAGGATCGGCGAGGCCCGCGACGAACTGGCGCGGCTGCGGCGTGTCGATCACACCCGGGCAGATCGCATTGACGCGAATGCCCTGATCGGCAAGGTCGATCGCCATGCCCTTCGACAGGTGGATCACGCCGGCCTTGGCCGCGCCGTAGGCGCTCATGGCGCGCAGCGCCTTGACCCCGCCGACGCTGGCGATGTTGATGACGTTCGCGCCGTCGCGCCCGGCCATCAGCGGAAGCACCGCCTGCGAGACCAGAAACACGCTCTTCAAGACCGCCCCGTGGACGAAGTCCCACTGTGCCTCGGTCGTCTCGAGGAAGGGCGCGCCGACGATTGCCCCGTGGTTGCAGACGAGCACGTCAACGCCGCCGTGCGCCGCGCGCGCCGTCTCGGCGATGTGCGCGCACTCCTCCGCGCGCGTCACGTCGGCGACACACCAGGCCGCCCCGTGCTCGGCGGCGACCTCCTCCACGGCGGGCTCGCGATCGCTGAGCACCAGCCGCGCCCCTTCGCCGGCGAGCCGCGCTGCGGTGGCGCGGCCGATGCCACCCGCCGCGCCCGTCAAAACTACGACACGTCCTTCGAGCTCTCCGGCCATTGCGCGTTTCCCTTTCCCCTCGACCCCGGATACTCTCCGGTCAGGAGAGGATACCCCGCACGCGCCGCTCGTCCTAGTGCGCGGGGAGACCACAGGAGGAGAGACTCATGCCCTTCGTCACGCTGGCGAATGACAACCGCATCTACTACGAGCTGACCGGCCCCGAGGACGGTCCGATCGTGATGCAGTTCGGCGGCTCGCTGTTCGGCCGCCACAACTTCGGCTTCGTCAACGACGGCTTCCGCGAG
>CAINDT010000343.1 GCA_903847495.1 uncultured Actinomycetes bacterium | reverse complement strand
GCAGGGCGGCATCGTCCTGGCCGGTGCCATCGTCGTCGGCTACGGGCTGGGCCTGGGCTGGCAGGCACCGCCCGTCGTGATCGCGGGCCTTGTGGCACTCCTGGCCGGTGGCGTGATGACGCGCACGATCCACGAGATCCTTGACGAGGAGAGCCATCTCGTCGCCCTGAGTGTCGGCGCCGGCCTCGAGGCGGCGCTGCTCCTCGGTGTCACGTAGGTTTTCTGCCTAGGTGCCGATGTCGACCGCATCGCGCAGCCGCGAGCCGGATGCGGCGACCGGCGGGACGAAGCGGCAGTGCGGTTGCGGCGTGGCACCGTCGTAGAGCGCGCGGAGCCACGGCACGCCCATGGTGCCGATGATCGGTCCAGCCGAGACGTGGCCGACACCGCCGAGCCACACCATCGTCAGGTCAGAACCGGCAGCGCACCATTCGAGCTGGGTCGCAGCGTTCGATGCCGGCGGCACAACGGCGTCGGCCGTGCCCTGCGCCATCAGCACCGGCAGGTTGGAGGGGAGCGGCGCGGGCGTCTGACGGGCGACGAGCGTGGCGAGCTCTGGATCGCGCATCGGGTTCTCGTCGAAGAACGGCAGACCGATCTCCGCGGCGACGAAGCCGAGTAGCGTCGGCACGGGAATCCCCTCGCCAAGACACGCATCGGCGACCGGACCGGCATATCGCTGGCCGAGCCACGAGACGGCTCGATCGAAATCCACGCCGGGATAGGCGGCCGGCCACGACTCGTACATCTCGGCGCCAACGCCCCAGCCGATCCCCGACGCCCACTGGTCGGCGACGATCGCGTCGAGATTGAGGGCCGGCGCACCTACCGCAACACCGAGCAGCGGTCGATCGGGCATTTCCTCACGAGCCAACGCGGCCGCCCAGACCGCAGCGTGACCGCCCTGCGAGTGACCGAGTACGGTCCAACGCCGACCCGGATCTGCTCCCGGGACGGCGTCGAGCGCACGGACGGAGTTGAGGATGTCTCGAGCCTCGCTGCGCCCCAGCAGGTAGCCGTTGGGCCCTGCGGTACCCAGTCCGGCGTAGTCCGTCGCGATCAGCACGAATCCGTTGGCGATGGCGTCCGTGGTCCATGGCGATGCCTGGAGCGGGTGCGTGCGTCGTGAGGGTGCGCACCCACGCCCCAGCCCGATGGTGCCGTGTGCCCACGCCAGCACAGGCCGCCCACCGGCCGGCGCAGGCGCGGTCGGCACGATCGCGATGGCGCCAGAGACGGCAGCGGAGCCGTTGGCGCGCTCCGTGCGGTAGAGCAGGCGATAGGCGCGCCCGCCGGCGACATCCGCACTCGGCAGACGTTCAGTGCGGAAGACGGTACCCGGCGGTGTGGCCTCGAAGCCGCCGGGCGTCGCGTAAAACGCGTCGAGCGCATCCTGACGACGTTCGGCCGCCACGCGATGCGCGATCGTCGTCAGGAGCACCGCCGCAGCGATCACACCGAGGCAGGCGAGAATGGCCCTCTTCGCATTCACGCGACGAGACTACCAATGGCCTCGCCTGCGGACGGAGTGTGAGACGATCTCCCTGTGAAGCACACGCCGAAGACCATCCCCGTCGCGTACATCGAGATTCCGAAGGGGAGCCGCAACAAGTACGAGTACGACGAGACCTATGGCACGGTCGTGCTCGATCGCACGCTGCGCGGCAGCACCCATTACCCCACCGACTACGGCTTTCTGCTCGACACGCTGGGCGAGGACGGCGATCCGCTGGATGTCCTGGTGCTGTTGACGGAGCCAACGTTCCCCGGGTGTCTGATCCCGTGCGATCCGGTCGGTGTCCTGCACATGCATGACGAGGCAGGCGATGATCCCAAGTTCCTGATGATCCCCCACGACGATCCGTCCTGGTCCCACAACGAGCACCTCTCGGACATCAATCCGAACCTGCTCGAGGAGATCGCGCACTTCTTCTCGGTCTACAAGGACCTCGAGGAGCACAAGACCGTGACGATCGGTGAGTGGGAAGACCGCGAGGTGGCTGAGGCGATGATCCTCGCCGGTCGCGCGCGCTTTGACGCCGCGCAGCAGGCGGGCGCTGGCGGCGTTACGCCGTAGCGGCCTCGTCGAGGTCGATGCCCTCGAGGCTCTCCATCGATTCCAGCTCGGCGCCGCGGGTCTCCTTGACCCACTTCCAGACGAAGAAGAACGACAGCACGGCGAACAGGGTGAAGAGGCCGTAGGCGAGTCCAAGCGAGACGTGCACGAGCTCGGGGAACGTCTCGGAGACGATGAAGTTCGCGATCCAGTTAGCCATGACGGTGACGCTCATCGCGGCCGCACGGATCGAGTTGGGGAACATCTCTGACAGCAGCACCCAGACGATCGGTCCCCACGTCGAGGCGAAGAAGGCGACGAAGCCGCAGAGGGCGACGACGGCCACGTAGCCCTGCGTAGACGACAGGTCCGGTGTGCCGTTGGCGCTCTGCGGCGCCATCACGAACACCCAGGCGATGATCGCCAGCGTCACGGCCATGCCGATGGAGCCGACGAGCAGCAGCGGCTTGCGGCCGACGCGATCGACGAGCAGGATCGCGACGACGGTGAAGACGACGTTGACGATGCTGATGATCGTGGAGGTCGTGAAGGCCTCGGTGGGCGGGTAGCCGACGGCCTCCCAGATCAGGTTGGAGTAGTAGAACACCGCGTTGATGCCAACGAACTGCTGGAAGATGGCGAGCGCCAGGCCGACCCAGACGATCGGCAGGAAGAATGAGCGCTTGCCGCGCAGGTCCGCGAACGACGGCTTGGCCTCGGCGTCGAGCGAGGCGCGGATCGCCGTCACCTTGGCCTCGACCGGCTCGATGAAGATCGATTCGAGAACCTGCTTGGCGCGGTCGCCGGCGTTGATGGAGACGAGGTAGCGGGGCGACTCGGGCAGGGTGAAGGCGAGCAGGAAGTAGATCGTGGCGGGTACGGCCAT
>CAINDT010000342.1 GCA_903847495.1 uncultured Actinomycetes bacterium | reverse complement strand
CCGTACTGCAAGAGGCGCATCCGCACATCGGCCGCGCTCTCGCCCGTTCGCGGCACCGCGAGCTTCATGTACTCGTCACCGATCCGCTTGACCTTGAGACCCGCCCGCGCAAACGACGCCCGGCCGCGCAGCGACAGCGGCAGCTTGAAAGGCAGCAGTTCAGGCCGGCTGTCGCGTACGAGCTCGCCGCGCAACGCGACGTTGAGCATCGAGCCGGGGATCGGCAGCACCTCGAGGCCGTACTCCGTGACCATGCGGCCGACGGTCGAATCCGGGGGCGGGAACATGTGCGCGCCGACCGACACGGCGAGCTCACCACGCTGCTGCGACCAGATGCGGCCGCCCACGCGATCCGACGCCTCGAGCACGAGCGGGTCGAGATCGCGCAGTTGCTTCGCCGCGGTCATGCCGGCGATTCCGGCACCGATGATGACGACGTCGCGATCCTCCATGTAAGCCATCCTACCGAGTCACTCAAAGCCCGTCATTCCCGGTGGCCCGTCGCCCACGCGGCTGGTACTGTCACCGCGTGCTGACGAGGCGAAACATGACGATGGCGGTCGTGACGGCCGCGTTCGCGCTGCTCGCAGCGGGCGGCGCGGCCGATGCCCAGAGCACGGTTTGCGATGGCATCGACAACTGCATCGCCGCGCCGGCGACGCCAGTCGTCGTTGCCGTCACGGCGACGCCCACGACGTATCAGGTCAACTGCCCGAACGGCTACATGCCGGTCCAGCTCGCCGTCTCGACGCAGGGCGGCGTACTCGCCACGAACGTGCCCTCCCAGGGAAACGCCTGGGACGACCCGATCTACACGCCCGGTGTGGCGGCCACCGTGCCGGCCGTCCCGGCGGTGACGACCACAACCACGGCCGGCGGCACGATCGCAGCGGGCGCCAGCGGCACCTCCCCGACGTTCTACGACAACGCGGTAGGCAGCGCGAGCGGAGCGATCACCCAGGTGGACAGGCCCATCAACTGGGGGTCCGGACCTCCCCCCGGCGAGCAGGCCACTGCAGCGGTCACTGCGCCGACGGGATCCATCTTCACGGCCAGCGTGCCGCCGACCGTGCCGACGAGCGCGTCCGGGGACACCCCAGAGGTGCCGTTCAGCATGTTTCCGCCCACCAACTCCACATGGCAGGTCAACCTGTCTGGCTGGACGTGGATGACGGCAGCGACGATGACGCCGTCGGTCGGCTGCACGCCGGCTCCCGCCTCGCGCAAGCGGGTCGCCCAGCATCGCGTCGCAGGCGACCGCGCCGTTCCGCCCGGCCGCGCGACCCACTGGTTCCGCTGCCCTGCCGGTACCACGCGCGTCGGCGACCTCGAGCACGCCGTGTACGTACCGAATCGCTCGCGCCTCACGGTGGCCGAGCGCCGGGCGATCGACTCGCGACTGGTGCGGACCGCCGGCGGCGGCGAGCACGTCGAGACCCGGCTGGGTGCGCATGCACCCGACGGGGTGCGCGTGCAGTTGCACGCCACCTGCCGCGGCTGACGCGGCTGACGCGACCCCGCCGCGCGCGGTAGGGTGCCGACATGCTGCGCGGATTCGTTGAACGCAAGACGCTGTTCGCGTGCATCCTCGCGACGGGCGCGATCTTCATCGACATCTCGATCGTGAACGTCGTCCTGCCGGACATCCGCAACGACCTCGGCACCTCGCTCGCGCAGGAGCAGTGGATCGTCAATGCGTACCTGATCACGATGACGGCATTCGTGCTGCCCGCCGGCGTGATGGGCGATGTGTGGGGCCACAAGCGGATGCTGCAGGTAGGCCTCGCGGCGTTCATCGTGGCGACGCTGCTGGTCGGGCTCGCACCGAGCGCGGACTTCCTGATCGGCGCCCGCGCGCTGCAAGGTCTCGGCGCCGCCATCCTGACGCCGGCGTCGATTGCGATCCTCCGCACGTCGATCGCCCCCGAGCGCCAGGCGCGCGCGATCGGCCTGTGGGTGACGGGCACCAGCCTGTCGTCGTCGATCGCACCGGCCTTCGGCGGCGTGATCGGCGGGCTGTTCGGCTGGCGCTGGGCGTTCCTCGTGGTGATCCCCGCGTTGGCCATCGCGCTCTGGTTCGCGCGGGGCATCATCGACTCGTCGCGCACGGAACGCCGGATCGATCTCGTCGGCGGCGGCATCATCGCGGGCGCCATCGCACTGATCACGGCAGGGCTGATCGAGTGGCCCACCCGCGGCATCCTCGACCCGCTCGTGCTCGGCCTACTCGGCGCCGGCGTCGCCGTGCTGATCGTCTTCATCCTGCACGAACGGCGTTTCCCCGAGCCGATGATCCCGCCGCGCGCAGTTCGCGACCGACTGATGAACCGCGTGCACGTCTTCACGATCCTCGCCTGGTCCACCCCGCTGACCATGGGCCTGCTGATCTCGATCCGCCTGCAGTCCGCGCTCGGCTACGGGCCAATCACCACGGGCTTCCTGCTGCTGCCCATGAGCCTGATGATCATGCTCACGTCGCGGCGTCT
>CAINDT010000341.1 GCA_903847495.1 uncultured Actinomycetes bacterium | reverse complement strand
GTCGCCTCGCTGCCCGCGATGGGTGATGCCTCGCAACTCCTCGAGCAGCTGCTCGCGCTGCCCAACATCGCCTCGAAGGCCGCCATCTTCCAGCAGTACGATCAGATCGTCGGCGGCGGCACGGTTATCCGCCCGGGCGCCGATGCTGGCGTGATCCGCCTGCCCGACTCGCAGCGCGCGGTTGCCGCGGCGCTCGACGGCAGCGGGCGCCGCACGTGGCTCGACCCGCGCCGAGGTGGCCGTCAGGCCGTCGCCGAGGCCGCCCGCAACGTGGCGTGCACCGGTGGGCGCCCGCTGGCCATCACCAACTGCCTCAACTTCGGCAATCCGGAGAAGGGCGAGACGCCGTACATGTTCGTCGAGGCCGTCGAAGGCATGGCCGAGGCCTGCGAGGCGCTGCAGGCGCCCGTCGTCTCCGGCAACGTGTCGCTCTACAACGAGCACTCGGGTGGTCCGATTCCGCCGTCGCCGATCGTCGGCTGTGTCGGGCTGATCGAGGACGCCGGCAAGAGCATCGGGGCGGCGCCGCGCAACGGCGCGTCGATCGTGCTGCTCGGCGATGCCGCGCCCGCGATCGACGGCTCCGAGTATCAGGCCGAGCTGCTCGGCGGCGTCGCCGGCCGTATCCCCGATATCGATCTGGCGGCCGAGGCGCGCCTGATCAACGTGCTCGTCGAGGCCGCTGCCGCGGGTATCAGCCACGCGGCGCACGACGCGGCCGAGGGCGGCATCGCCGTCGCCGCCGCCGAGATGGCGATCGCCGGAAAGGTCGGCATCGGTATCGAGTTGCCGCCGCTGGCCGAGCGCGACGACATCACGCTGTTCGGCGAGGCCGGTAACGGCCACGTTCTCGTCGCCACCGACGACGCCGACGCGCTGCTCGCGCTGGCCGCCAAGCACGACGTGCCCGCGCTCGTCGTCGGCACCGCTGGCGGCGACGCCATCCGCGTTGCCGTCGGCCCGACCGTCGCCGAGCTATCGCTCGCCGCTGCGGTCGCCTCCTGGTCGGCGACCATGCCCGCGCTGATCGGGGCGGCCTAGCCATGTGCGGCGTCTTCGGTATCCGCGCGTCGGACCGCGACGTCGCGCGCCTCACCTACTTCGCGCTCTACGCCCTGCAGCACCGCGGGCAGGAGAGCGCGGGCATCGCCGTCACCGACGGACGCCACATCCAGGCGGTTCGCGAGCTCGGTCTCGTCTCGCAGGTCTTCGACGAGTCGACGCTCGAGACGCTGGAGGGCATCGCCGCGGTCGGCCACGCGCGCTACTCCACGACGGGCTCGTCGCGCTGGCAGAACGCCCAGCCGGTGATCCGCCACCGTCAGGGCCGCACGCTGTCGCTCGCACACAACGGCAACCTCACGAACACGACGGAACTGCGTGACGAGCTCGAGGCACGCGGCCTCAAGTTCGAGTCAACCTCCGACACCGAGGTGATCGCCGCGCTGATCTGCGAGCACGACGGCCCGCTCGTCGATGGCGTCAAGGAGGCCATGAGCCGCATCGTCGGAGCCTTCGCCGCGATCGTGATGGACGAGGAGCAGCTGATCGGCTTCCGCGATCCCGACGGCATCCGCCCGCTGGTGTTGGGCGACCTCGACGGGCATCCCGTCCTTGCCTCGGAGACCTGCGCGCTCGACATCGTCGGCGCCACGTTTGTCCGCGACATCGAGCCGGGCGAGATCGTGATCCTCACCGACCGCGGGGTCGAGAGCATCATGCCCGCCGAGCCGCATCATCCCGCGCTCTGCGTGTTCGAGTTCATCTACTTCGCCCGTCCCGACTCCAAGCTCGACGGCCTGCACCTGCATCGCACGCGCGAGCGCATGGGGGAGATCCTCGCGGACGAGTCGCCCGTTGAGGC
>CAINDT010000340.1 GCA_903847495.1 uncultured Actinomycetes bacterium | reverse complement strand
GGCCCTGTGCAGCTGATGGGCTCGCGTCTCACCTCGCGTGCGCTTGACGACCGCGTCGGCGCGTGGGCTGCGCTCGAGGCGCTGCGCCGCGTCGCCGCGGGCAATCCCAAGGTCCGCGTCGTCGCCACGGGCTGCGTGCTCGAGGAGACGCTGGGCGAAGGCGCGCGGCTCGTCACAGAGGCGGTTCAGCCCGCTGTGTCGATCGTCATCGACGTCACGCATGCCGCGGACGTCCCGTCGATCGACAAGGGGCAGACCGGACCGCAGAAGCTCGGCGCCGGCACGGTCATCACTCGCGGCCTCGGTCTCGACGAGACCGTTGCGACCGCACTCGAGGAGCTCGCCACCGCCAACGGGATCCCGTTCGGCATGGAGGCAATGCCGGGCGGCTCGACGCACACCGACGTGGACAACACGCTCGCCTCGGTGCGCAGCCTGCGCGCCGCGCTGCTGGGGATCCCGCTGCGTCACATGCACTCCCCAGCCGAGGTTTGCGACCTCGACGACCTCGAGGCGACCGCCGCACTGATGGCCGCGTACTGCCTCGCGGCCACGCCGGAGTCGCTGGGCTGATGCGCCGCGTCCTCCCGCTTGCCTTGGTTCTCCTGACGGCTGCGCTGCTGGCCGCCTGCAACGTCCCTGGCCGTGAAGGCGAGACCACCTCTACCGTCGAGGCGCCGCCCGAGTCGACAGCGGCCGCGCCGACGCTGAATCCCGGCGCCGACGGCTGCGATCACTCCGCACCCCCCTATGCAGGTGAGACGAAGCCGACGTACGACGAGGCGCCGCCGGATCCGCTGATTCCCCCGACGTCGACCTGGACCGTGACGATGGTCACCTCGTGCGGTCCGCTCACGATCACGCTCGACCCGACCACGGGTGGAGCGGCCACGTCGTCGTTCGCCGCGCTGGCTCGCGCGGGGTTCTACGACGGTCTCTCGTTCCATCGCGTGGTCCCCGGCTTTGTCGTCCAGGGTGGGGATCCGGCCGGCAACGGCTCGGGTGGTCCCGGCTACACGGTCGACGCGGCACCCCCGACCGACTACCGCTACCGCAACGGCGACGTGGCGATGGCGAAGGCCGGCAACGAGCCAGCTGGCGCAGCCGGCTCGCAGTTCTTCATCGTCTCCACGGAATCGGGCGGCGCGATGCTCGAACCGCTCTACGCCGTGGTCGGCCACGTCACGGATGATGCGTCCGCCGAGACGCTGAAGAAGCTCGACCGCCTCGGCGTCGCCGACGGTCCTCCGGTCGAGCCGGTCTACATCTGGACTGCGCGCCTGTCCGAGACGAAGTAGGATCCGGCTATGAGCGAGAACCCCTTCGGCTTCGGCGGGATGTTCGATCCCGACGACCTCAACAACGCCATGCGCCAATTCGCCGAGCAGGCGCAGGAGAGCCAGAGCGTGGCCTTCGCGGACAACGCGATCCACCTGGCCGTGCAGATGACGACCGCCGCGATCGCGCAGATCTCGCCGACCGGCACGCCGGAGGAGCAGGCAGCACAGCTGCGCGCGGCTATCACGGTGATCTACCCCGAATGCGTCGCGCTGGTGCGCGAGGCACGTCAGGGTCTCAAGTAGCACCTGCCTCCGTCCACGCGACGCAACAACGCGAAGCGTATGAGGCATGATTAGGGCAACCTACTGATGGATTCCGCCACCCTTCTCTGGATCGCCCTGCCTGTCGTCGTGCTGACGGCGCTCGTGCTGGACCTCTTCGTCTTCCACAAGAGCGACAAAGAGATTCCGACCCGCGAGGCGTTCATCTGGACGGGGGTGTGGGCCGGTCTCGGCGTCGCCTTCGGCGTCGCCATCTGGGTGCTGCTCGGTCCGACCGTCGGCACCGAGTTCTTCACCGGCTACCTCGTCGAGTACAGCCTCTCGATCGACAACGTCGCCGTGTTCGCGATCCTCTTCGCGGCGCTCGCCGTGCCGGGCGAGCTCCGCTACCGCGCCCTGTTCTGGGGCGTGATCATGGCGATCGTCCTGCGCGGCATCCTGATCGCGATTGGCGGCGCGCTGCTCGAGGCGTTCTGGTGGATGCCGTTCATCTTCGGCGCGTTCCTGATCATCACGGGCATTCGCATGGCCCGCCACACCGACACGACCGAACATCCCGAGGACAGCAAGATCCTCACGCTCATGCGCCGCGTGATCCCGATGACCGAGGACTTCCGCGGTTCGTCAATGACGGTCAAGGAGAACGGCAAGCGGCTGTTCACCCCGCTCTTCGTCGCACTGCTCGCCCTCGCGTTCTTCGACCTGATGTTCGCCGTCGACTCGGTGCCCGCGATCTACGCGATCACGGACGATCCGTTCATCGTGCTCGCGGCCAACGCCTTCGCCCTGCTTGGCTTGCGCACGCTCTACTTCGCGATCGCCACGTCGCTCGAGCGGTTCGTCTACCTGCAGCCCACGCTGGCGATCGTGCTTGGCTGGGTCGGCTTCAAGATGATCATCTCGCACTGGTACCACATGCCGCCGCTGATCAGCCTGGCCGTGATCCTCTCGATTCTCGGCATCGGCATCCTCGCGAGCGTGCGGGCGAACCGCCGCGGCGAAGCCGCGAGCCACTAGCGCCAAAAACGTGCACGTTTCGTGCCACTTTGGAACCGGATCCAAATTGGCACGAATACTGCCAATCTGGATCCGGATCCAGATTGGTCAGGACTCGTGCGGGTGCGCCGTCGTCTCCATGTGACCGCGGTCCTCAGGCGCCTCGATCGTGAGGCTCGGGAGGATGCGGTCCAGCCAGCGCGGGATCCACCAGGCGTTCTGGTTGAGCAGATGCATCAGCGCCGGCACCAGCGTCAGGCGGATCACGAAGGCGTCGAGCACGATCGCCAGGCCGAGCGCGAGACCAAACTCCTTGATCGTGCGATCGACGCCCGTCATGAAGGCGAAGAACACCGAGGCCATGATCAGCGCGGCCGCGATGATGACGCGGCCGATCGTGGCGACGCCGTCCGTGACCGCCTCGCGCGGCGTATCCCCGCCGACGAAGGCCTCGCGGATACGGCTGACGAGGAAGACCTCGTAGTCCATGGAGAGGCCGAAGATCAGCGCGAACACGATCACCGGCAGGAACGACTCGATCGGACCGGTCTTGTCGAGGCCGATCAGGCTGGCGCCGTAGCCCTCCTGGAAGACGAGGGTGAGGATGCCAAACGCCGCGGCGCACGAAAGGATGGTCGTGAGCGCCGCCTTGATCGAGACGACGAGGCTGCGGAACGCCATCGTCAGGATCACGACCGTGATGCCCACAACGAACAGGAGGAACCACGGGATGTTCGAGTAGATCGTCGCGGAGATGTCCTCGAACGCCGCGGTTGAGCCGCCGACGTACGCCGTGGCCCCCGTGCCCTTGAGCGCATCAGGAATCGTGGTGGCCCGCAGCGTGTCGACGAGCTCGGTCGTTTCGATGTCCTGCGGCGAGCTCTTGGCGTAGACCGTGATGATCGCCGCCTGGTTGTTCGGGCTCGGGATCGCCGGCGTGGCGGCGGCGACGTTCGGCGTCTCGGCGATGGCCTTCTGGAGGTTGTCGGCCAACGCCGTGTCGCCCTTCGTGTTCACTGCGACGATCAGCGGGCCGTTGAAGCCCGGGCCAAAGCCCTCGGCCAGCCAGTCGTAGGCCACGCGCTGGGTGGTCGACTTCGGAGCCGTGCCGGCGTCAGCAGCACCAAGCTGGACGCGCACCACAGGCGCGGCGAACAGCAGCATCAGGGCGAGCGGCACGATCAGGAACACCCATGCATGGCTGGTCACGAAACGACCCCAGCGCGCCACGGCCGTCTTCTTGGCGGCCGCGAGCGAGTCGTCGGGCGTCTTGATGAACGGGATCTTGAGGCGATCGACCTTATGGCCGAGCAGTGCCAGCACAGCCGGCAGCAGCGTGACCGCGATAGCGACGCTCGTGAGCACCGACAGCGATGCGCCGATACCCATCTTGGTGAGGAAGTCGAGCCCGATCGTGACGAGGCCGACGACGGAGATCGCGACGGTCGCACCGGCGAAGATGACAGCGCGGCCGGCGGTCGAAGCGGCCACTGCCGCGGCCTCCTTCGGCGTGGCACCGTCGTGCAGCGCCTGACGGAAGCGCGTGAGGATAAACAGCGAGTAGTCAATACCCACGCCGAGGCCGATCATCGAGGCGAGGATCGGCGTGATCGTGTTGAAGTCGGTGAAGCCCGCGGCGATCGTCAGGATCGAGATGCCGAGGGCCACCGCGAGGATCGCGAGGAAGATCGGGATCAGCGCCGGCAGCAGCGTGCCGAAGACGATCAGCAGGATGATGATCGCCACGCCGATGCCGATCAGCTCGGAGGCACCCTGCTGCGGCTGCTCCTGCACGGCCTGGCCGGTGTAGGCGATCTGGACCGAGCTGCCGGCGGCGGCGGCGGTCGTGGCGTCCTTGAAGTCAGGGATGACGTTGGCGGGGAGGTCCCAGCCCTGGCCGTCGAACTGCACGTCGACGAAGCCGACATTGCCCTGCGGCGAGATCGCTCCACCCTCTTGCGTGAACGGGTCGCCGGCGCCGGTCACGTGATCGACGGTCTTCGCAGCGGCGATGACCTTCTCGACGGCCGCCTTGTTCTGCGCATCGGTCAGCTTGCCATCGGTGTGGAAGACGATCGTCGCGGAGTCACCCGCGCGGGCGGGAAACTCCTTCTGCAGGAGGTCGGTCGCCTTCTGCGCATCAGAGTTCGGAATCGTGAACTTGTTCTGCAGCTGGCCGCCGATCGTGCCGGCGGCGGCGAAGACGCCGACGATGATCAGCACCCAGATGCCGATCGTGCGCCACGGGTGGGCGGCAATCGCGCGGGTCAGGCGGGCGAGAAGGCCGGTCTTCGTCGGGGTGCTGCTGGCTGCCATGCGGTGATCGCTCCTGAGGTGCATCGTCTGTGTGCGCGCACACCGACGTCTGAGACCGCCGCAGCATACACAATACGAGACACGTTTGTCCCATCTGGGACGGTGATGTATCGTTTCGGTGCATGGCGACCGTCCTTCGCAGTGATGCTCAGCGCACCCACGAGCGCATCCTCCACGCCGCCACAGCGGAGCTGACGGTCGACCCGTCGGCCGGCATGGATGCGATCGCGCAGCGCGCGGGTATCGGCCGCGCCACGCTCTACCGCCACTTCGCCACGCGCGACGAGCTGATCGCCGCGTTGCGCGAGCTCTTCCTCGACCGCGTCGAGGCGGCGGCCGAAGCGAGCATCGCCGAAACGGATCCGCGCGCCGCCATCGAGGTCTTCATCGAGGCGATCATGCGCGCCGCCGCCGACACCTGCACGCTCACCGAGGCAGCGCCGCCCGAGGAGGCGCCCGATAGTCGTAGCCAGATCGCCATCGATCGAGCGATCACCACGTTCATTGACCGTGCGCGCAAGACCGATCGCCTCCACGAGGGCATCGACGCCGAGTGGGTCTTCACTGTCGGCAAGGCGCTCGTCAATGCCGGGGCACGCGAGATCGCCCTGGGCGCCGATGTCGATGTGATCGCCCCACGCGTGGCCGCCACAACGGCCAATGCCCTCGTGCGATAGCGTTTCGCCATGCCCCGTCGCCCCCGCATCGGTGTCACGCTCGAGCTGACCGATCCACTGCTGATCCCCGTGGAGCGCAACTTTCGCGAGGCGCTCACCGCCGCAGGCGCCCTCGTGATCGCCCTGCCGCGCGACACACCGCCCGGCGACATCGATGAGCTGCTTGAGGACCTCGACGGCGTCGTCCTCTCCGGTGGCGAGGACGTGGACCCCAGCCACTACGGCGAGGAGCGGCACCCCACGGTCAATACGGTGCCGCCGGAGCACGACGCCTTCGAGATCGGCCTCGCCAAGGCCTCGCTCGAGCAGGGCGTGCCGATCCTCGGTATCTGCCGCGGCAGCCAGGTGCTCGCCGTCGCCGACGGTGGCGCGCTCACGCAGGATGTCCCCTCCCAGCACCCCGAGTCGCGCACGCACATGGTCGACTGGGTCGAGTACGCCGAGGCTGCCCCGGGCGAGCACTGGCACGAGATCGACGTCGAGCCCACGAGTCGCCTGGCCGGCTGGATCGGCGCCGGCGCGCCGCTGATCAACTCGTTTCACCACCAGGCGGTGGCGCGCACCGGTGAGCGCCTCCTCCCCGTCGCCCGCGCCGAAGACGGCGTGATCGAGGCAACGGAAAGCGCCCCCGGCGCGCCCTTCGCCGTCGGCCTGCAGTGGCACAACGAGTTCATGTGGCGCCGCGATCAGCGGTGGCTCGGTCCGTTTCGGGATCTGGTCGAAGCCGCGCGAATGCGCGCGGCGCACCGCTAGCCCACCGACGCCGGGTCGTCATCGACCCGGGCCGGCGCGATGGCCGACCCGGGCGACGATCGTACTTAGTTCAGATCGAACCGATCGAGGTTCATGACCTTGTCCCACGCGGCAACGAAGTCGCCGACGAACTGGGCCTGCGCATCGTCGGAGGCATACACCTCGGCGAGCGCCCGCAACTGCGAGTTCGAGCCGAAGACGAGATCCACGCGGGTCCCCGTCCACTTGACTGCACCCGACGCGCGATCGCGGCCCTCGAAGGACTGCTCATCGCTCGACGTGGGCTGCCACGCGGTGCTCATGTCGAGCAGGTTCACGAGGAAGTCCGTGCTGAGCACCTCAGGGCGCTCCGTCAGGGTGCCGTTGATCGCTCGCAGGCCGCCGATCAGGACCGTCAGCTCCGGTGCCGTCAGGGTCAGCAGGTTGGCGCGATCGATCAGTTGGTGCTCCAGCGGACGCGGATCCCAGTTGTTCACGCTCGAGTAGTTGCGGAACCCATCCGCCATCGGCTCGAGGACGGCGAACGACTCGACGTCGGTCTGCTCCTGCGTGGCGTCGGTGCGGCCCGGTGCGAAGGGCACCGTGACCTCATGACCGGCAGCTCGCGCGGCCTGCTCGACGGCAGCGCAGCCGCCCAGCACGATCAGGTCGGCCAGCGAGACGCGCTTGCCGTCGGACTGCGCGGCGTTGAACTCCTGCTGCACCGCCTCGATAGCCGTCAGAGCCGTCGCGAGCGCAGCGGGGTTGTTGACCACCCAATCCTTCTGCGGAGCGAGACGGATGCGTGCACCGTTGGCGCCACCGCGCTTATCGCTGCCGCGGAACGTCGAGGCCGAGGCCCACGCGGTCTCGACCAGCTGGGCCACGGAGACTCCCGAGG